>SKYY01000128.1 GCA_007127665.1 Balneolales bacterium
ACCGCGTGCGTTCACTGGTGGATGCGGGCGAACCCGTGGACAGCATCCGCGGTGAGTTCACCAATGTAGTGATGCGCCGCGATGTGATCAACCGTATTGACAACGAACCCTACTCCATGCTGCAGGGACTCAGCGAGGGAGAGTTCTCACCCTATTTTGAATACCGACGCCGGCAAACCACCATGTTTCTTGAAGAGATACTGGAAGCGCGCCCCATGACATTTGAGGAAGCTTTCAACAAACTGGTTACGGATTATCAATCCATTCGCGAAACAGAGTGGCTGGAAAAGATGCGCAGAAAGTACAACGTGGAATTCTATCCCGAGGTCCTTAAGGCAGTACAACAAAAACATGATGACTGATACCCTTCGTGCTCTTTTTCTGGTGTCATTATTTCTGATCGCGGCCTCCTGCGAACACCGGCCCGTTGACACGGACGACATTGTTCTCGCTGAGGCCGGCAACTATGTTCTGCTACTCAGTGATGTCAGAAACAATGTCCCCGATGAAGTGTATGAAGCCGACAGTCTCCGGGTAATCCTGAACTACCAGCAAAACTGGGTCAATCGTAAACTGAAGGTAATGGAAGCCAGGCGCTTGCGTCTTGACCAGAACCATGAGGTTCAGCGCAGGATCCGGCAGGCAACGGAATCCATCCTTGTGGATGCGTTCAATGAAGCCGTCTATCTGGACATGAAAGACGAAACTGTGACACAAAGTGAAGCCCAGTCATATTACGAGAGCAACAAAGACAAATTCATACTGGCAGAACGGCATATTCGTTACAGACACATCATGGCTGCGTCTCTTACTGACGCGCAGAACGCGCGCAATGCCCTGCTTCGGGGCCACAGTTGGACCAACGTGGCAGAACAGTACTCGGTTAATCCGCAAAAAGCCATCCGAACTTCGCGACAGTTTTTCCCGGCATCAACCGCCGCCATGCATTATGAAGAGATGAACAGTTTTCTGCAGCTAATCGGTGTGACAGAGATTTCACCCATCCGGCGGATCGGTGACCACTACCATTTTGTTCAGCTCATGGATAGCAGAGATGCCGGAGAGCACCCTCAGGTGGAATGGGTTATCGGGCAGATCACGGAATGGCTTTTGCTTGAGCAACGCAGAAAGCACCTCAGATCCGTGGAACAAAGCCTTTTTTTGAAAGCACAAGCTAACAATGAATTGAGAATTTTCGACGTAACAATACCAGAACAGCAAATCGAAATCGTACAGGACAGTCTCTGATCTGAATCCGGATTGTATTCTGTTTTGATAAATGAAAACGGCAATCACAGCATATGCGCCCTCTACTAATTTTCCTTTTTACGTTATTGCTCACCATAAGTGCCGCGGCACAGCAGCGACAGGTTGCCGATCAGATCGTTGCCGTAGTGAACGACCACATTATCCTGCAGTCAGATGTAAATCAGCGGCTCTTCGAATTCATGCAGCAAATGCGGGGTGAGGCCTTCGATGAACAGATGTGGTTTTACGTTCTTGAGTCCATGATCGATAATTATGTACTGGTGGAAAAGGCGAGAATTGACTCCGTTATTGTCAGCGACAGCGAAGTTGACCGTATCCTCAATCAGCGGATCGACGAACTTGTGCGGCAGCTCGGGAGTGAGCGGGAACTGGAACGTGCTTTTGGTCAATCTATCGTGGAAATCAAGGCCGAATACTCCGAACAATTCCGCCAGGACCTGCTGGTTAACCGCGTACGGCAGATGAAAATCAGCAGAATCAACATCACGCGTCCCGAAGTAATAGAGTTTTTCAATTCCATCCCGAGAGACTCGTTGCCGATTATTCCGGAATCCGTCTCCCTGTCGCAGATCACGATCATACCACCGCCCAGGGCGGAAGCCCGTGAGAACGCGCGCAACCTTGCCGTCCAGCTGCGTGATTCCATTCTGAATTACAATGCCTCACTTGAAGAACTGGCAAGACGATATAGTGACGGACCTACGGCTTCGCAGGGTGGCGGTCTTCCCCTGCTCAACACTACCGATCTTCTGCCCGAGTACGCGGCGGCCGCATCGGCACTGGATCCGGGAGAACTATCGGAGGTAGTCAGTACTGCCCAGGGATATCATATCATTCGCCTCAATGAACGCCAGGGACAGAGAATATCCACCCATCACATCCTCATTTCCGTCCCTGAGGACGAATTGGATGAAGATTTTGCTGTCGATAAACTGACAGCGATCCGGGACAGCATCATGCACCACGGCGAATCATTCGCCAGCATGGCTCGTAGACATTCTGAAGATCGCAATACCGGACCGGCCGGTGGCCGGCTTATCGATCCGCAAACCGGACAACGACTTATTGCTGTCAATCAACTTGATCCTTCCCTCTACCGAACCGTGCTGTTGCTGGAAGAGCCCGGTGAGATTTCGCCGCCACGGTCATACCAGTATGGAGAGGATAACAAGCGGGCTTTTCGCATTGTCAAACTGAATGAGCGGGTTGAAGAGCATCGCGCCAACCTCGAACAGGATTACCAGCTCATCCGTAATTTTGCACTGCAACAGAAAAGTCAACGGATTCTGTCGGAATGGATAAGGGATTTGCGTGATGAAATGTTTGTAGAGTACCGCATACGGGTACCTGAATACGATCCGATGGATCTGCCGGATCCTCTTGCTCCCGAAATACCTGTGGATACCGGTACGCCTGTCCAACAGGAGCCCTATCCCGGAGCCAATTGACGGGTAATAAAAGCTGCAACCGGTATTCTATTTCATCAACCCGTTCAAAACCATTGATCCTCAATACTTATGGCCGAAACAACAGAATTCAGCAAAACGGAAAAAGCTGAAGCCTTTACCAGGGACTTTTCAGCATTGCGAAAAGAAATTGCAAAAATCGTTGTCGGACAGAATGACATTGTCGAGCAGCTGCTCATCAGTCTGTTCTCACGCGGTCATTGCATCCTTGTAGGAGTTCCCGGTCTTGCGAAAACACTGCTGATACGTACGCTGTCAAAAAGCCTTAACCTGTCGTTCAACCGAATCCAGTTTACGCCTGACCTGATGCCCGGTGATATCACCGGTACCGAGATCATTGAAGAGGACGCCGGTACCGGAAAAAAAATGTTCCGCTTCATACCCGGACCGCTTTTTGCAAACATCATCCTGGCCGATGAAATCAACCGGACTCCACCCAAAACCCAGGCGGCGCTGCTGGAATCCATGCAGGAGTACCACGTAACCGCGGGTGGTGTACGCCATGATCTGGAGAAGCCGTTTTTTGTTCTTGCAACCCAGAATCCCATTGAACAGGAGGGTACTTATCCTCTGCCGGAAGCGCAGCTGGACCGGTTTATGTTCAATCTCTGGCTGGATTATCCCGCTTTCCAGGAAGAGATGGATATCGTAAGCCAGACTACGGCCCCCGGTCAGGCAACGGTACAGCCGATACTCAGCGGCAAACAGATCATGGATTATCAGGAACTGGTCCGGGAAGTTCCGGTCCCTGACAGTGTGCTTGAGTATGCTGTCCGCCTGGTCTCAATGACACGTCCCAATACGGATCATGCGCCCGATTTTGTGAATAAATATATGAGCTGGGGTGCAGGACCACGTGCCTCGCAGTTTCTGGTAATCGGCGGAAAAGCTCGTGCCCTTTCACGTGGAAGGTACAATGTCACAGAAGAAGATATCAGGAGTCTGGCCATTCCCGTTCTCCGCCACCGGATTGTGAACAACTATGCAGCTGAAGCAGAAGGACTAAACACGGTCTCTCTCATCCGGCAGCTGCTTAATCATACCGACTGAAGGAACGTCGGTTGACCGGTTGCTATGGATATCCAATTTGATGGTTTTCAAAATGCTGCCCCGGTTTTCTGGATTGTGATCCTGATTGCCGGAGTTCTGGCACTCTCCTACTGGACGTATCAGCGTACAAACGGACTGTCTTCGGCTTGGCGGTGGTTGCTTACCGGACTCCGCTCGATGGCTTTTCTCATTCTTCTGCTCATCCTGCTGAATCCCGTCATTTCCATCAATGAAGAACGAACCACACCGTTACATCTGGCTCTGTTGCTGGATAACAGCCAAAGTACAACGATCGAAAAGGGAACGTATGCGGGCGAGAGTCGCTATCGTGATGTTATGCGCTTCCTTATACACGATGCGACCGATAATCTGGAACATGTGCTCATTGATACCTATGGTTTTGATTCGGAACTGTTTCCTGTCGATTCACCGGATGAGCTTGATCTGGACGGCACCCGTACAAATATAGACAGGGGGTTGACCGACTTTCTCGCAATACTGGACCGGCATGAAGCCCTGATACTGGTCACCGATGGTATTGTCACATCAGGGAGAGACCCTTCCGCCACGGCTTCGCAGATGCCCATCCCGATTTACACTGTTGGTATCGGCGATACTTCACGCCAAAACGACATCGTTGTACAGCGGGTGACTCATAACCCGGCTGCCTCACTGAACAGCTCACTGACGGTGGAAGCATCCATCCTCAATGACGGTTTTCCCGACCGCGACATTCCGGTACAGCTTCGCCATGAGGAAGAGGTGATTCAGCAACAGACAATACGTTCCTCGGAAATGCGGTCTGTTCAGCAGGTTCGTTTTGATATCATGCTTGAAGAGGAAGGCTTGCAGCAGTTTCAGATCCATGTGCCTGAAGTCCCGGGGGAATGGACCACGGAAAATAATACGCGCTGGTTCTCCGTGGATGTGCGTGACGATCGCCTCCGCATCCTGCATCTTGCCTATGAAGTTCATCCCGATGTGCGGAATGTGCGAAGATTCATGCGTGAGGACAAACAGATCACACTTGAGACCCGGACATGGATCGGACAGGAGCGTTACGTTGAAGGTGAGCTTCCCGATCGCCCGGATACCCTTGATCTTGTCATCCTGCACGGTTTTCCACATATCGATCTGAGTGAAACCCATGCCAGGGAGATTGCAGATCGTTTTTCGGAAAATGCTCTGTTCTTTGTAGGATCTGCCGGTCAGGATGTCTCCCGGCTCTCGCGGCTTTTTTCCGGTCAACTTCCGATTCGTTTTCAATCCGGCTATCGCTGGCAGGAGGTGCAGTTTCATCTGCCGGCGGAACGCAGCAGTCACGCCGTTCTGGATTTTGAGATGCCGGACGATCTGCGTTTCACCCCAATCCGGGGTGGCATCCGTGATGCCGGGGTAACGGCAAACGCAGCTGCCTTGCTCATGACCACATATCGCGGCAATGAGACCCAAACACCTCTTCTTGCCGTACGAACCATTGGAGACCGCAATATCTCGCAGCTGAACGCTTACAATATGTACCTGTGGTCATTGAGTGCGCGCAATGAAACACGTGACTTCTGGGAAGGCCTGCTCAATAATATCATCAAGTGGACAGCCGCTCAGCCCGATGAAGAGCTTTTGAATATAACTCCTGCAGAACCTGTTTTTCAGCTGGGCGAACCTGCTATTCTGAATGGTTTCCTTCGCAACGAAGCCGGAGATCCCGAAGAGAATGCAGTCATTGACATTACGCTCGAAATCGATGACATGGATGAACGCCGTTACGTTATGAGCAATGAGAACGACGGACGGTATCAACTTGAAATCGGCAACCTGCCTGAGGGCTCATACCGTTTCACAGGCATTGCAAAACGGGGAGATCGTGAAATAGATACCAGATCCGGACAATTCACAGTGGGCGGTGTGAACCGGGAGTTCCTGGATACGGTTCGCAATGACGATCTGCTTCAATTCATCGCACAGGTATCTGGTGGCCGGTTCCTGCCCCATGAACAGGCAGAAACACTGGCAGCTATTCTTGAAGAGGAGATTGGATTTGACCAGCGGGTCGAAATCACTTCAGAGTCACTATCATTGCACAGAAACCCGTTCTGGTTCATTCTTGTCATACTTCTGCTCACAGCTGAATGGGGCATCCGCAAATACAGGTCATTGCACTGATGAAAGCCGCATAAACAGGTCATTGCACTGATGAAAGCCGCATAAACAAGGGCATTGCACTGATGAAGCCGCTATATATAAAAAAACCGGAACCAGACTGCGATACTACAGCCTGATTCCGGCTTGAGAGGTTAATCAAGGTATGCGGTCAGCCTTTTGTTGACACCGCATCCATGTTACTATTCATTTCCTAGTTTCTGCCACGTGCTTGAAGCCACAGGGCAAGAAGAATGAGAATGAGTACAATGGCGAGACCCAGAAGAATCAGCATTGTGTAAGTAGTTGGCTGTGCATGCAGCTTCCACTCAGTAAGTTTTTCATCGATGGTATTGAAGTTCTCAAAGGTCATGAGATTCGCATCGATCAGATACTCTTGCCAATTGGGCTTCACACTGCCAAACCAGAAATCAGCAAATCGCTGATATCTCGCAAGCTCTTCGTCACTGCCATTGTCTTCTGCTCGGGCGATGGCTTCGTCAAGATAGGTGTTGAGCGAGGTATAGAACTCAAGCGAGTTGCTGAAAGGTGCCAGTTCGATGTTGTTCTGTGCAAATGCATCAGCGAGTGTCGTCCAGGCAGCATCATCGATCAGCATTTCCCATTCATCCACTTTCTCAACAATGGCACCAATGCGTTGACTGCGTCGATTCTCAGCCACATAAATCTGGGCAAGGTCATAGCCCATATTTTCCCACATTCGATTGAATTCAACCTGAACACTGTAGAGCTTGAGGAAGTCCTGCGTGCTAAGTTCGGTATGGGTGTTGAGGAAGGAAATATTGTTGTCGACAACAGACTCGATGTAGCCCATGACGTTCTGGGCATCGATTTCCAGTGCAAGTCCACGACGCTCTGCCGGCGACAGCGACTGAAGGTCAACGTTTTCATATGCCACAAAAATGGAGTCTACCATTTTTATTATGAAAGCGTCACGCTTGTCCAGTTCCTGGCGCAGACGGCGTGCCTGGGCGGCATTGGCATCCCGTGAACGGCGCATGGCGGCAAGCTCCTGGTTGAGCGAGTCAGCACGCTGCTGGTAGCGGGTGGCATCCGTTGACAATTCTGCAATGCGCTCTTCAAGGACAACGATGGTATCACCTTTCTCTCCTATGCGTGAGATACGTTCACCGGTTGCCTGGGTGAGCTCACGCAGATTCGTCATGCGGCCCTGAAGGGTTTCCGGATAGAGTACCCTGTTAAGCAGAGAAGCGTTATCGCGATATCTGCTATCCATTTCATTGAGCATCTCAATGACTTGGTCCACCTCCTCGCCGGTCTGAATGGTTTTCAGGGCTTCGAGTACTTCGGCGTGATCCCGATCAAAATTTTGCTTGATCTGGAAATCAGACTGAAACTGTGCCTGCACCTGACCGGTAAATCCCA
>SKYY01000175.1 GCA_007127665.1 Balneolales bacterium
CAACATGGTGACAATCCCGTTACACGGCACCGGATTACCGGTGCGAAAAAAGATGCGTCTCTCATGACGTTCAAGTGGAAATGAACCGTTTTTTTAGTATGTTATATCTTTATATTTAAACATCTTATTTTCTACGGTAGTTATCTGATTCATATTCACCATTAGTCCCTGCTTGTCTTGTCGATACGAAGCCGACTATTATTGTACCTGGTTGTTGTACTGATTGGGGCCTCATCCATCATATGGCTGTACATGCGGCCGGTTTATGAAAGTGCTATCATAGAGGAGCGCATTGGCCTTATTTCCGAATATCAGCATCAACGCATTCGTGAAGCAGAAAACTATACGGAATACTGGCTTTTATCTGTCAAGGAGATGCGTGATCAGATCCGGGAAAATCCGCAGAACCTGGAACCAATGGTCCACACCCACATGCGACTCTTCCGTGATCTTACTGCAATTCACATCCTTGAGAAGGAGACCGGTGAGTATTTTGAGATCCGGACGGCAGACGCCGACGACATACCATCGTTTGAATCACTCATGGATATTTCCATACCCGTTCCCGATTTTCCCGAAATAGAGGTTGCCTGGTTACCCGAAAGCCACCAGTTTCTCATACTTTCAGAATTTACAATTACCGGCGAACCCTACCTTTTAACCGCCCAGTTTCAGTCGCTGAATCTGGAAGAGATTCTTTTGCAAAATGTTTTGGGAGAGGGTTCTTTCTCCACCCTCTGGTTCATTGACGGATCCGTAATCGGAGCTGATGATCGTGATCTCCCCAATGTGCTCTTTCAGCAAATCACCTCTGTAAGAGAACTGCTCATTGATGATACCCCCCATCTTCTGGTCACAAGCCCGGTCCGTTCCATACCCATTCTTCATGCAACATACACCGACCTCAGCCTCATAAGGCATCCCGTTAAACAAATCTTCATCAGAAACCTGGGGCTTCTTGCCGGTGCATTTCTGCTTCTTGCCATGGGTGGTTTTTATTTAGCCAACCGTGTCAGGCAGCCGGTGCAACAATTCATCGAGGATGTAGAACCCTTCGCCAACTACGATTTTAGCCGGTTCTTCCGTGATTCGCCGCTACCCGAACTTGCGGGTATAACCGACAAAATGGAGGAGATCCGAAAAAAGCTGGCTCATTACCAGCGGATCAACGTTGACAAAATCATTCTTCAGGAGCAACGCAACCGCCTGCTGATGACTTATGCTGTAGAAATGGTGGCGATCTATGATGAAAACGATCGTTTCACCTTTGTCAACAAGAAGCTCTCAGGGCTGTTCGATCAACTTTTACCGGGTGGACAACCCATGACTCTCGGCGACTTCTTCTCCATTAAGGCGGTTACGATCAACATGGAGTCCAACTCCTCCGAAAAGATCAGCGGATACATCATCGATACCCGGTACAGGGAAATAGAAATTCGGACAGGTGATGGAAACGCGTTTTTCATCAATGCCCATCTCATGAACCTGCAGGGCCTTGACAGCCGGTTTATTGGTGGTATGATGCTTATGAAGGATGTCACCAAGGATCGTGAAATCGAAGAGATGCGCACCGAAATGATCCATACCATTATCCATGAATTGCAAAATCCCGTTTTTGGGTGTCTGGGCTTGACCGAACTGCTTATGGTGGACGAGCAGCTGCCAGAAACGCAGCGCAGGGAATATTATGAGGTAATGAATGACAGTCTGAACACCCTTTCCGGCCTCATCACCCGTTTTCTTGACATCACCCGGCTGGAGTCGGGTTCGCTTGTTATTCAAAAAGAGCCTATTCATCTTTACCCCATCATCGCCAGAGTGTCAAAATCGTTCAAACAGCTCTGTGAAAACAAAAATATCACATTCGACCTGAAGATTGATGATACCCCCATCATATATGCCTCTGAAGATTTGATGGACGACATGATCCGCAACCTGATATCCAACGCTGTCAAATTCGGAGATGATAACCGTACTATTGAAATTGAATTAAAATCTTCCGATGGTTATAGTATTCTGAGCATAACTGATCATGGCTACGGAATTCCCGAAAGTGATCGTGACAAGGTTTTCCAAAAATTTTACAGGGCCAAAGCACACCGGATTATTGGTGGAAACGGTTTGGGGCTCTCGCATGTGAAAGAAATTGTAACAAGACATAACGGCACTATTACTCTGGAATCCAACCCGGATATTGGTACCCGTTTCCGAATTACCCTGCCGGAAAACGGTGACAATGAAATTATTGACTCATGATGACAAGCCTGTTCCTGTTTATTTTTGTTTTTTCTTTTTATAACGGCCCTGCTGAAGCTGATACGATTTCTTTCAAGCCGCCGGAACTCTCACATATTGCAAAGGAACTCACCGGGTCAGAAAACAACTGGCCGCTTATATTTGGTGCAGCTGAATATCTTAACCGTGAAAACACCTTTGTACTTGATCAGGCATCACAGAAAGAGCTGTCCCGCTTTCACGAAAACTGGATACTTATGAATCAGAGCCGCAACCATTACTCGGATTTGATCCGTAATGGAGCAGGCGTTTTTGCAGCCGCCGAAGTTGCCCGGGCCGATTCCCTGAATAAAGTATTCCGCTATAACGTTGAAAAAGGCGACATCCACGGCTCTGTCGAAGTTATCTCCCTTTACAGAGAATCGATTGATCAAATAGCGAAAGCGCTTGAAGAAAACAGGGTCGTTGATGTAGAGGCTCGCCTCTCTGAAAAACAAGGTACGGTGGAGCACCGAAAAGGACTTATCGGTAAATGGATTGCTGCCAATATCGGGCGGCTTTTCCGGGAGGCTGACGGCGTACGAACCTGCTCTGAATCCACAGGCAAGGTGACCTTTCTTGACGGCTCGCATGTGGAACTGGCCAGGAATACCACCGCCATCATCAGAAGTTCACGGCTTGACCGGCTCACCAGTACTTCTGACATAGAGATCAATATTACCGAAGGTGGACTTCTGGCCAGACTTTCTGCAGAAGGCATTGAACGTTCCAGTTATCAGATCAGTGCCGCAAACGCAACCATGATGGTCAAATCATCTAACTTCTGGGCAGAAAAAACCGGCGAGCACAGGGTCGTAATGGCCAACTACAGTGGCACCACTACCGTTATGGCTGAAAATCAGGTTATCAACCTGGGCCGAAATCAGGGTACCGTAGTTGAGCGGGGCAATGTGTCGCTGCAACCTTCTCAACTCCTTCCCGCTCCACAAATGCAGTGGAGTGCAGCAGATTCGGTCATCAGAAGTGACCAGATTACTTTGGTCTGGACGGATATACCCGGTGCTGTGAGATATGATATTGACATTTCCGACGCTCCCTCATTTGATTCGTCAATGCAAACTTATCGTAGCGAGACAAATCGAAGAACCATAAAGAATCTTCCTGTTGGCGTCTCCTACATACGTATTCGTGCTTTTGACGAAAACGATCTCCGCGGCGTTGAAAGCCAGAGCTACCGCATCCTCAGAAGCAGCGGAACAAAACCACCCTATCTCTTCCTGGCCGACGGAGACCCCCTGGATATATACACATCACAACCTGAATACCAGCTAACCGGAATAACAGAACCCGGAAGTACCCTCAAAGTGAATGGTCAAACCGTTTCCGTATCTCCCAGTGGTGACTTTTCTGTCTCTCTGGCGCTTGAACAGGGCCAAAACCCAGTGGAACTGATGGTAACAAGCATCTCAGGCAAAGTCACGATACAAGAACGCAGTATCACAAAAATATCGGAAGATAAACTGTTCGATCTCACCTGGTCTTCCTATGCCGAAGAGGGTCGCGTCCAGCACGCGGACGATATTCTCATAACCGGCCGGGCTTATCCGCCTCTTGAAGTCGTTGCCAGATTAGGTGACCTCGAGAAAGTGATTCCTTGTGGAATCAACGGCAATTGGGCAGTCAGTATCAACCCGGAAAGAAACTCCGATCTGACCATAGCTTTACGGTACCGAAACAGCAAGGAAGTAATCGGGGAGCGAACTTTCCGGATAGAATAAACGGAACTGTCCCTCAGAAGCATGGCATCATGTGCCTTATCCCAGTGTGGTTCCCTATGGGTAACACGATATCACCTTGAAAATCAATTGTGACAGTAACCAAATGACGACCTTTGATCGTTTCCCTTTTCGACTTGCTGCAATAATAACCCTGCTGCTATTCACACCGCTTCAAAGTTCAGCTCAGGAAGTCTACCTTTCCATATCCGGAAGAGACGCTTTCGTGGACTCCGGAGACCAGTTGCATGAATATGACTTCTGGATACGGCCGCTTGATACCGTATCACCGGGTTCCGATATCCGCCTGGAAGTTTTTGATGCCGCACTCGGGGGGCATGGGGATCTGGTTTTTGGCAATACCACGCGCACGAGCTATGAACTGTTGTCTTTCCGCGAACTCTACCGGAAAGAGGATCAGCGCATCGTGCCGGTCAGCGAAGAAGGCCGGCTTTTGCAGTCTGAAACCGTGCACAACGAATCACGCTTTCTGAATCGGTGGGTGAGCCTGTTCCATTTCGGGAAAGAAGAACAGACCGGCTTCGAGCAAGAGGGGTACATACTGCGGGTCCGGACCAGTGAAGGTGACGATGTAAACACTTTCAAATTGCGCATGGCAGGCGAGGACGCCGAAAACTGGCAGATCATAGCTTTTGACCTTTCCTTCTCCCTGGTCGGTTCCGCTTTCAGCAACCGGATTTTTCTTCAGCCGCTTTTTGATACTACCGAACCCGTTGAAGTGCAGATCCTTGGAGAGGAAGAAACAGAGGTCTACTACATCGATGCTTTCGGGAATACCGCTGCAGCAACACAGGCCTGGACGGGTTGGGAATCATTCTATCGCGACATTCCCAACGCATGGGGCTTCATGACTACGGGTGCCGATCAATATTACAACAACATGGTTATCAAGGGAACGCAGGAAATGCTGCCCTTTATCTACGATTTCCAGCTGCTGAGCTCCGAAGATGTTCCAAGCCCGCAGATTTCTGCTTTCCCGGGCACTTCGTGCGATGAGGGCGGTCTGTCGCTCAGTTTCAGCGGAGTGGGCCTTGACATCCACAATGCCCGGTGGTTCGTAGAGAACCAGTCCTATACCGGTCGCCGGTTTACCCACACTTTCTCTTCCTATGGCTATTTTCCATATGAAGTGGCCATTCCGGTAACTGGCCGGTTCTATCCAAGATTTTTGCTTCAAAGCGGAGAGATCCCCGTCCACCGCCCACCGCAAATACAGGTTGCCGGCCGCCTGGATTATCTGGCGCCGGGCGAAGAAATGCCCCTTGACGCTTCCGGGTCATTTGACCCCGAAGGATATGACATCCGCTTTGAGTGGTTCGTGAATAATGAATTGAGGGGCACCGGAGAGCAATTTACCTTCTCAAGCCAGACACCCGGAAACTATGATGTGACCCTGAATGTCACCAGCGAGGGACCCAACCCGGAATGCGCGCTGTCCGAAGAGACGGTTCCGGTTCGCGTGAACTCCCAGCCCTATGCTGAAATATCTTACGAGCCAGTGGTCGCGCGGGATGTGGAAGGCCGGCTCCAGGCTGTGAATGCCCAGGATGCCGACGGCGACCAACTCCTCTTTTTCTGGGAGGATGATGGCATTATCGGCGAAGCGGAAGGCCGCACCGTTCGCATACGCCACCAGGAAGCAGGTGTATTTGAAGCCACCCTCACCGTAGATGACCAGACAGGAACAGCCAATGCACGCTATTCAACAACCGTATCCTACAAAGTCAATGCCGGGCCCGAGCCGCGCTTTGAACTGCCGGAAATCGTGGCAACCGGTGAGCCGGTCCGGCTTGATGGTGAGGAATCGTCCGATCCTGACGGCGATCCGCTTACGTTCCGATGGGAAATATCCGACGGACGCCAGCTCAGCGGTCCCGTTAACGACATTGATTTCAGCGATCCCGGTGATTATACCATCACATTGCAGGTGGACGATGGAGAGGGCGTGGAAAACTCGACCCAGTCCCTGACCCGCAACCTCCGCGTCAACCATGCGCCGGTCGCCGTAATCACCGCTCCGGCCCATGTGAACCGGGGACAGGTCTCCTTTTCCGCCGCAGAAAGCTTCGACATTGATCAGGGTATCCAGGATTACCAGTGGGATTTTGGTGACGGCATCAGCGGCAGCGGCGAAGAGATAACACACCGGTTTGAGGCGCCGGGCACCTACCGGATCACCCTGACGGTGGATGACGGTGCCGGCCTCGCCAACAGTATCACCACCACGGAGCATGAACTCAGAATAAACGCCGGCCCGGTAGCCATGATCAATGCACCTGAGCTGGTCGCTCCCGGTCAGTCCTTCACCCTGGACGGTTCCGAGAGTTTTGATGAGGATGGACAGATCACCGCATTTGACTGGTTTGTCAATGACCAGCCGGCAGGCAGCGGTTCCCTGCTGGAAACAGCACTTGACCAACCCGGCATGCACAAGGTTGCACTCAGAGTAAAAGACGACTCCGGGTTCGAAAACGCCTATGACATTGCCACAACCACGATTCGGGTAAACCACAAACCCGTTGCCCGCTGGACCAGCGAACCGGAAATTACAGAGCCGGAACGAACTACTCTCTTCTCAGCAACTGACAGCTATGACCCCGACAATGAAAACCTGCAGTTCACCTGGTCGTTCGAGGATGGCGTTGTACTGGAAGGCGATACCGTCGAAAGAAGCTTCGAAAATCCCGGAACCCACAGGTTCACACTTCGTGTGGACGATGGCGAAGGACTGACCAATTCCGTTTTCGAAAAAGAGGACAATATCCTGGTCAACCACGAACCCATTATTGTCACGGAAAGCGAGATACGTTCCAACAGCAAACAGGTCCTGCTGGATGCGTCTCAAAGCTACGACCCGCAAAACAACCCGCTCTCCTTTAGCTGGGAACTACCCGACGGTACGGTCAGGAACGGAGCAACGTACACCTGGACGGCACCCGAAGCCGGAACGCATTGGGTAAGCCTCATTGTGGATGACGGGCTGGAACTGGACAACTCACGGGTTTCCATGCCGGTGCGGGTAACCATCAATCAACCGCCCATTGCCGTGGTCGACTCCCTCATCATGTCCTGCACGGGACAGTCCATCATCTTCTCAAGTGCTCTTTCCTTCGATCCGGATGATGATATGTTTGTGACGCACTGGGATTTCGATGACGGCAATACCTCCCGCCAAACTAATCCGCATCACGCTTACACGGAACCCGGAATCTATCAGGTGCGACTGACTCTTGACGACGGTTTTTCATCTGAGCCTTCTGTCGCTGTCATTC
>SKYY01000234.1 GCA_007127665.1 Balneolales bacterium
AAATGAGCATCTACGACGAGCTTTCGAATGCCACTTATGTTGGTTTGAGCCAGCCCATGTTCGAGAGCGGGCAGTATGATTTCACCCGGCTGGCGCCGGATGACGAGCTGGATGTGCGGCGTTATTCGGCAAGCGTATCCCACGACTATTTCTTCAGCGACCATGTGCATCTGCGCACCAATGCATACGCCTATACCACCCGGCGCAACTGGTCGCGGCAGGACTTTGACAACCAGCCCGTTGCGGGACGTGAATACCACAGTGTTATTGGCAATCCCGACGAGTCGTTCGGCGCCATATGGTTGCGGGAGGGCACCGGCAACCGCAACCGTGAATTCGAGGTGGCGGGTATCGAGCCTCGCATCAGCGCCCGCTTCCATATCGGCGAACACAGGAACGAGCTGGATGCCGGTTTCCGGTACCTGTACGAGCGTGCCTTTGAGCAGCGGGTCAACGGTATCATTGACAGTCCCACCACCGGTGATATCCGAAACGACGAGATCCGGACCGGGTACGCCACCAGCGGATTTGTCCAGAACCGGTTCTATGCCACTCCGCAGCTCACTGTCACACCCGGTCTGCGCGCAGAGTACTTCCGCTACGAGCGTGAAATGCTCCGGGTAAACTTCGAAGATGTGAAACGCTCCTCCAGCGATAATGTGCTGGCATTCATTCCCGGATTGGGAGTCAACTACCAGATCGGTCCCGAATCGGCGGTATTTGCCGGGGTGCACCGCGGTTTCAGTCCACCCAGGGTAAAGGACGCCCTGACTGCCACCGGCGCCAGCGAGGAACTGAACTCCGAATGGAGCTGGAGCTATGAGGCCGGCTTCCGCCTCCGCCCGCTTCGCTATCTCACTTCCGAAATCACCGGCTACTACATGACCTTTGAAAACCAGATCATCCCGGTTTCGGAGTCTGCCGGCGGACAGGGTCTGCCCAATGCCACCGGCCTGACCAACGGCGGGGCCACTCAGCACCACGGCGTCGAATTTCTGGTCCGGCTTCACCCGGATCTGCCCGGAAGGCAGTTTACGACGGGTTGGGAGCTGGGCGGAACATGGAGCCAGGCCCGGTTCAGTGAAGACCGGTTCGTGACTTCGGGCGGACAGATCGTGAATGTCAAGGACAACGACCTCCCGTATGCCCCGGAATGGTCCGGCCACACCCGGCTGTCCCTTTCACACACATCGGGTCTTTCCGGTTACCTCAAAGCGACCTACACCAGCGAGCAGTACGGTGACGTGCTCAACCGCGTTGAGCCCACCGGCAATGGCCGCGAAGGAAAGCTGGACAGCTACACCGTGGTGGATGCCGGCATGCGTTACCGCCTGCCTGTCACCTTCGATGCGTCGCTCTCCCTTTCGGTGAAAAATCTCACCGACGAGCGCTATATCGCAACGCGCCGGCCGCAGGGTATCCGTGTCGGACTGCCCAGGATGTTCACCTTCGGCCTTTCGGTCACATTGTAAGCAAGAGTCCTGTACCGGAGGCGCCGTTGCGGACGGCGGCGCCTCTGTGCAGGTCATGCTTTCTCTGCATCACAGCCTTTCTTTCCATAACAGTCTCTTTCTGCTGAACAAAGCCGCTCTGGTACGGGACACACCGGGGCGGCTTTACTTTTTTGAGCGTCCGGTCCCTCCGCCCGAGGCTCCTCCCCGGTTAACGCGAATCGTTTGTTAGCACATTATCCCCCATTCGATTCCACTTTAAAAAATGCTAACGAACCCTTAGATTGCAACTGGCGGATCAGGTAACCGCCGCAAACTATTACTTTCCCCTCAAGCGCAGATATTTATGACTACACAGATCCCATATTACGAGACAAGGCCGGTTGTCTCGGTGCAGGATATGTTGCATCAATCGGCGGAACAGTTTGGAAAACGGCGGGCGCTCACCGACATCAGCAAAACCCCGATTTCCGAAGTCAGCTTTGAAGAGTTGCTCCAAAAGGTCAGGATTTTCGGAACGGCGCTTCACAAACTTGGACTCAAAGAGCGGACTCATATTGCCGTAATCGGCGAAAACCGCGTGCAATGGGGCATTGCCTACCTCACGGCCGCCTGCTACAACTATGTTATTGTCCCGGTGGACCGCAACCTCAGCAAGACAGAAGTGCTGAACATCATCCATGAATCGGATGCCAGGGCCATTGTTTTCTCGGAGAACATGAGTTCTCACTTTGAGACCGCGCACAGTTCGCTGAAGAAGGTGAAGCACTATATCCACATGGACCTGGAAAAACGTGAGGGCGACTTCCTCTCGATGACGGAACTGATGGACGATGTGGATACATCCAAGCTCAGGCCGGAGCCCTCGCTCGATCCCGAAGAATTGAGTGTCATCGTGTTCACTTCCGGTTCGCTCGGGCGTGCCAAGGGGGTCATGCTCTCGCAAAAGAATATTGCGGCAAATCTGACGGGCATGGTGAAGATGATCCTGCTGTATCCGGAAGACCGCTTCCTGTCTGTGTTGCCGATCCATCACACGTATGAGTGCACCTGCGGATTTCTTTGCCCGCTATACAAGGGCTCATCCGTTTATTATGCCCGGTCACTGAAGACCATACCGGAGGACCTGCAGCGCAGCCAGGCCACCATCGTGCTGGGGGTACCGCTTCTTTTCGAGAAGATGTACCGAAACATCCGCAAGGGTATCCGGGAAAAGGCGGTTACGCGCCTGCTTGTACCACCACTGATGGGTGTCGGCAAGGCGCTCAAGGCGTTTGGAGCCAAAAATCCGCAAAAAAAGCTTTTCAAAACGCTGCATCAGAAGTTTGGCGGACACATCCGGCTGTTCATTGCCGGAGGGGCGGCGCCGGATCCGCAAATCGCCGCCGGCCTGCGCAGCCTCGGTTTCATGTTCCTGCAAGGCTACGGACTCACCGAAACCGCGCCCATACTCACGGTCAACCGTATTGAGGCGTTCAAGGATGAGGCGGCCGGACTTCCGCTGCCCGGTGTGACGATCAAGATCATGGAGCCCGGTTCAGACGGTGTTGGCGAAGTGATTGCAAAGGGCGACAACGTCATGCTCGGCTACTACAAGAACGAGCAGATTACCCGGGAGTCATTTACCGAGGACGGCTGGTACCGGACCGGGGACCTGGGATACATCGACGACGATGGCTTCCTGCACATCAGCGGGCGGAAGAAGAACGTAATCATTGCCGCCAACGGGAAAAACGTCTATCCGGAAGAACTGGAGGATATACTCAACCGCAGTCCGTTCATCCAGGAGTCCATGGTCTATGGTGAGTCGACAAACGGATACACCGAAAAGATCGCTGTTCAGGTGGTTGTGGACGGAGAAGCGCTGATTGCACGGGCCGAGTCCAAAAAGAAGGAGATCACCGATGAGTGGATCAGGGAGGTAATCAGGAAGGAAGTGGACAAGGCGAACAAGCAGGTCCCGTCCTTCAAACGCATCCAGAATGTGATTGTCCGTGAGAATGAATTTGAAAAAACGACCACTAAGAAAATCAAACGGTATACGGTGAGCAAAGACCCGACTCCTGTGAGTGCGGAAGAGCATTGATCCTGCACACCGCACATACGTCTGAAGGGGCATGGTGCGCATCCACCCGGAATGGCAAAATAGTATTCAGCAGGAAGGTCTTGTCAACGCATTGACATCACAGAGCGCGGAGCGCATCCAACCGCAGGGAAAAACCGCATTCGACCGGAAGAGATCAAAGCGTAAGCACAATGCTTTGCAGGTATTTACCTACTTGTAGGCAATTACCAAAAATCGAGCCTCCGATTCACCGATGTTTTGTATGGAATGGACGCCCGGAGAATGCCAATGCACGTCTCCAGCCTCAAATGATCTCTCTGTTGTACCAGTCTCGTCGGACTCATGCAGAATGGAATAATTTGAAAGCGAGTATATAACACGATGAGTACCTTCGTGCGAAGGAATGGCAGCGCCCGGCGAAAGGGTTACTTTGATCACCCGAAACAGGTCACCATCAAATTTCACTTCTGCAAAATCACCTTCAAGGCTGCTTACATCATGTTCAAGATCACGCTGATAACTGTCCGGAACATCATTTTTACGTGCAAAAGCCACCCACATCGCTGTTGTAGATCCGGTATTAACAGCGGCATGCGTATCAGGCACGTGCACGTGAACATCTCCCTCGGACCAGTTTCTTTCTCCCTGAGATTCACCGTTTACAATCCAGTCTATCGAGTAATCAGTCAAGGAATAGATAAGGCGATCCGTACCTTCATGAGACGCCAGCTTCTGACCAGGTTCTAACATGACTCTTGCCACCTTGGCAAAGTCATTTTCAAATACGACTTCCGGATGGGCCAACTCGTGTTCTGTCTCTGAAGCACTCCGGTCTTCAGAAGCGCAAGAAGTCATTGCAATCAGGCCCAGCCCAATCAGCAGAACCAGTATCATTGTGTTTTCTCTCATAATCGTCTTCCATTTTTTTGACATATAAAATTCCAACATGTCTGAAAATTACAGATTTTTACGCTCACAATCAGGTATAATGACAAGAAGTGCCGAAGCGTTCGGGACTAAAGAGTTAAAAAAAAGGAGTGGTTACCAATCCAGCGGGAATTCAAGCTCGGCATATCCAATATAAAAATTACTGAAACTCCCGGTCTCAGCCATATACCAAATGCGGGCAGTCCCGTCTTCAATCAGAACTGCCGGGGCAATCAACCCGGACTCTTCCCATGATTCGGTTTTAAATACTAACGGTTCCGGATAAACGTCCCATGGACCAAAAGGCTCAGGGGAACGAGCCAAACCGATGGCCGACATGTTCTGGTCTGTATCACTGGTAAAGAAAAGATAAAACATTCTGTCCGGGCCCCGCACAAGCTCAGACTCACGCGGATTGTCCAGAGACCATGAGACATCCTCTTCTGATATCAGCAGATCACCCTGCTTTTGCCAGGAGATGCCATCCACGGATGTGGCTCCGAAGAGACCATAACCGTACATATCCAATGACCATCCCGTGTATATCATATGGTAACGTCCGTCGTATTGGACAATGGTGGGGCTGAAAATGCCGTCGCTGTCGAAGGGCTCATCGGCATCGATAACAGGCTCGTCAGCTGTTCTTGTAAATTCAATTCCGTCCGAAGATTCGGCCAATCCGACCCTCCCTCTGGAGACGATTACATTCACTCCATCAGCCCCTTCTTCATACCCCGTGTAATACATGAGAAATCGGTCTTCGTGCCGCACTACAAACGCTGTTTCCAGCACCCGGTCCCACGAATCATTATCATTCATCAGCGCAACACTTTCTCCAAAGGTCCGTGGTGCCGCATAATCCCAGGTGATACCGTCGCTCGATTCTGCCACACTTATAGCAACCTGAAGGTTCTCGGGATTGTCGCCGTCACCGTCACCAGTTATAAGCAGCGACGTGTAATACATCAGGTAGGAGTCGCCAAGTTTGATGATGGAAGGATCACCGGCAAGCCAGTTCCCTTCCCAAACCGGGGAAGGATGCTTTGAAAAAAGTTCATCCCCCTCCGGGGCAAGTGCATTATCTTCGCCACAACCGGCAAAATATATGGCGAATACGACAATCAGTACGATCTTTGCAAATCTGCCCATAAGGTTTTCTTCCGATTATTCTCGAAGTAAAGCTCTTAACTACTGCAAAAGATTATTTATTGTGAGCCGGATAATTGAATGGGAGATAGTAGACAGATAAGAATCAACAAAATGTTCATGATGACCGGTCAAACCGGACAAACTACGGCTTATACCGATATAGACCTTGTTCCATGTACTTTATAATTTGACAGATAATGTGTTTCTGGCAGGTACATTTACTGTTCTCGGTCGCTCACGTACAGGTAGCGCTTGATCTTCTGGGTCGGCGTTTTTTCGAAGGGTTCGGCCTGTTCGATCACTTTGCTGATGCGTGAGAAAGAGGCGACGCTGGCATTGGTCTCGTTTTTCAGCGTCACCAGCAGCTCCTTGATGAACTCGCGGATTTCGGTCTGGGAAAGTCCTTTGGCCGCAAACTCTTCATCAAGCTTCTCGTAGTTAAGGTGCACTCTGGCCACCAGCCGGTTTTCGTGCTTGTAGACCAGTGACTCCAGCACGTATTCGGACCGCTGCAGCACAGATTCGATGGCTTCGGGATAGATATTTTCGCCGCTCGGACCCAGGATCATGTTCTTGAGCCGGCCGCGAATGTAGAGATAGCCGTCGTTGTCGAACTCGCCCAGGTCGCCGGTCCGCAGCCAGCCGTCACTGTTGATGGTCTGCGCGGTCAGATCCGGGTCGTTGTAATACCCCTTCATGATATTCGGTCCGCGCACCAGGATTTCGCCCACTTTCCCGTTGCCATGGCGGGCTTTGCGGGAAGCCGGATCGCCGCCGTGCTCCTCTCCGGTCTGCTCATAGTCGATGCGCACTTCCACGCCCGGAACCGGCTTGCCTACCGAGTAGAGCCGCGTGTCCTTTTCGCTGCATCCGGCCACCAGCGGCGAGGTCTCGGTCAGGCCGTAACCCACCGCGTAGGGGAAATTCGCTTCCCGCATGAACTGTTCCACTTCCGGGGCTATGGATGCGCCGCCGATCGGGAACATCCGCAGTTCGCCGCCGAAAGTTTTCAGCAGTTTTCCGCCCGCCTTGCGGTTGATCTTCCGGCGGAGGGCGGGAATCTTGTAGGCCGTTCTGAGCGCCCACTTTTTCTGGATTTCCGGCATGATACGGCCCTTGTACATCTTCTCGATGATAAGCGGCACCACATTCATGACCGTAGGCCGCACCTGTTTCAGTGCCGGCAGCAGCACTGGCGCCGTAGGGGGTTTGTCAACGTAATAAACCGCGGCGCCTATCAAAAGCGGCATCACCATACCGATAGTGCACTCATAGACATGCGGCAACGGCAGCACAGACAACAGCCGCTCCCTCTGATCCACTTCCACGATCTGGTCCAGCGCCATGGCGTTGCTGACAATATTCTTGTGCGAAAGCATCACACCCTTTGAATGTCCGGTGGTACCGGAGGTGTAAATGATGGATGCGGGTGCGTCCCCGGGAATGTCGGCCGCGGCCAGCCCCACTTTCTTCAGCGCCATGTGCTTGATGCGCTTCAGCTCGCGACTGCCTTCGGCGTAGAGCCGGCGGAGCCGGTCCTTGCCCCACTCCGGCGAAATAACCGCCAGGTTGTCGATCAAAACAACCACGTTCAGCTTTTCCAGATTGAACTCTTCCACTTTGTGGTAGAGCCGCTCGGAAACGAACAGCGCCGAGGCGCCCGAATGCCTGAGGATGTGATGGATTTCG
>SKYY01000190.1 GCA_007127665.1 Balneolales bacterium
ACATCTATTCCCGGCTGCTGAAGGACCGGATTATCATCCTCGGCACGCCCATCAACGATGCCGTGGCGAGCAGCATTGTGGCGCAGATGCTGTTCCTGGAATCCGATGACCCCGAAAAGGATATCAACCTGTATGTCAACAGTCCGGGCGGCGTGGTTTCATCGGGTCTTGCCATCTATGACACCATGCAGCATGTGCGGTGTGATGTCGCCACGATCTGCATGGGAATGGCGGCATCCATGGGTGCTGTTCTGCTTGCCGGAGGCACAAAAGGAAAGCGCACACTCCTTCCGCACTCAAAGGTCATGATCCACCAGCCGCTGGGGGGTACACAGGGCCAGGCCAGTGACATTGAGATTGAAGCCCGCGAGATCATCCGGATCAAACAGACCCTCAGTGACATCCTGGCCCGGCACACCGGAAAAGACACCGAAGAGATAATAAGCGATTCCGACAGAAACAAGTGGATGAATGCGGAGGAATCCCTCGCCTACGGGTTGGTGGACAAGGTTCTTGAGCGTGCGCCGATCAAGTAGTATATTACATGGTATTTCCCGTAAAATTCCACTAATACGGTATCCTTCTTTATATGAGTGATCAGGAAAATAAAATACAGTGTTCCTTCTGCGGCAGGTCCAGTCATGAAGTGAAAAGTATGGTCGCCGGTCCCAATGTCTATATCTGTGACCAGTGTATCACCGATGCCTCCGGAATTGTCAAAAGTGAACTGGCGCCGGGAGAGAAAAGGCGGTCATTCCACAGTGATCTGAAGCCGGTGGAGATCAAGGCCTATCTTGACGAATATGTCATTGACCAGGAGGATGCCAAGAAAACTCTTTCCGTAGCGGTCTACAACCACTACAAGCGCATTTCAAGTCCGGAGTTCGAGGACGATGATGCTGAGATCGAGAAGAGCAACATCGTGCTGCTCGGTCCCACCGGTTCGGGAAAAACCCTGCTGGCCCGTACGCTGGCAGGCATTATCGATGTTCCATTCTGCATTGCCGACGCCACGGCGCTGACCGAAGCGGGTTATGTGGGTGAAGATGTGGAAAGCATCCTCTCAAACCTGCTTCAGGCGGCGGATTATGATGTGGAGCGTGCAGAGCGTGGTATCGTTTACATCGACGAAGTCGACAAGGTGGCGCGCAAGAGCGACAATCCGTCCATCACCCGGGACGTTTCCGGCGAGGGGGTCCAGCAGGCGCTGCTCAAGATCCTTGAGGGAACTACGGCCAACGTGCCTCCGAAGGGAGGGCGCAAGCATCCCGAGCAGAATTTCATCACTGTGGATACCCGCAATATCCTTTTCATCTGCGGTGGGGCGTTTGAAGGGCTGAACGATATCATTGCCCGAAGGCTTTCCGCATCCCATATGGGATTTACCGCTGATTACCAGGGCAAATTCGATAAAGACGACCCCAAAATATTCACTCACGTGGAGCCCGAAGATCTTCAAAAATTCGGTCTTATACCGGAACTCATCGGCCGGCTCCCGATCATTTCCGGATTGCAGGAGCTTTCGGAACAGGCGATGATTAACATCCTCCTGAAACCAAAAAATGCGATCATCAAGCAGTACAAGAAGCTGTTCCGGATGGAAGGGGTGGAGCTTGAATTTGAGGAGGACGCCTTGCTCGAAGTCGTTTCACAAGCAATGAAACGGAAGACGGGGGCCCGGGGGCTCCGGTCCATCATGGAGCGGGCGATGCTGGACATCATGTTCACCCTCCCGACCATGAAAAACGTGGAACGCTGCATTATCACCAAAGACACTATTGTCTCATTCGCTCCGCCGATCTACGAGAAACGCAAGGCATCCGCCTGAATGTAAAAAATAGCGGCTCCGCCCGATCCGTTATATCATGGTGTGCGTTGCAGTGAGCCATCCCTGCATGCTACCGCAAGCGGCCTGTATCCGGCAGGATTCCACCTGTGAAATGCGTTTTTCTGAAAGCGGATTGCAGTCCGGAGCACAACCGTTGCAGGTTACCCAACACTATATCAATGCCTGAAAACCATGTTTTTCAACAGTACCTCTAACCGGATCAAGGGCACACTGGTCTTTTTTCTGATCGTCACTGCAGTCGCCTCGTTTATTTACACGCATTATCTGGTAGAAAAAATACGTGAAAAAGAGCATTCCGGCGTGGAACTCTGGGCACGCGCCATGGAATACAACAGCAAACCGCACTATGCGGATACACGCAGTGAGTTGTCGATTATCATGCTGGAAATATCCGGCCACGATGGAATCGATGATATGACAAAAAACCGGTGGATCCGTACCCTTCACCGGGCCGAATCGGATCTGTCGAATGCCTCGCTGGATTTTATTGCCTCCGAGTTGATTATCAAAAACCGGTTTGAGATCCCTTCGATAGTGGTGGATGAGGATGGAAACATCCTGGGGTCTCGCAACACCGGGAAAAGGGAACTGGACGATCGCATCATAGCCGAGTACGCATCCCTCAATGATCCGATCCGCATTGAACTGGGGGCCGGGGAGAAGGTCCAGGAGCAGTTCATTTATTATGGTGACAGTGCCATCATACGCACACTGCAGTACTTTCCCTTTGTGCAGTTCGGCCTTTTGGCGCTGTTTCTGGGACTGGGATACCTGAGCCTGAGCAGCATCAAGCGGACTGAGCAGTCAAATCTGTGGGTCGGCATGGCGCGCGAGGCGGCACATCAGCTTGGTACCCCGCTTTCCAGTCTCTATGGCTGGATTGCCCTGCTCAAAGAGCAGAATATTGACCAGGAGACCTTGCAGATTGCCCATGAAATCAACAGCGACCTGCATCGCATACAGACCGTTGCAGAACGGTTCAACAAAATCGGCTCCATCCCCGAACTGAGACCGAAGAAAGCCGGTCCGCTCATCAGGCAGGTCATGGAGTACCTTGAACGGCGCATGCCTCAGATCGGCAAACACGTGACCCTGTCGCTGGATGTGCGGTCAGACAGGCGCATCCCACTGAACCAGGAACTGTTTGCGTGGGCGATTGAAAACCTGCTCAAAAACTCGTTGGATGCGATTGATACCAGGAACAGCGATGCCAGGGTGCATATTGAAGCGCACGAATATAACAATCACTATGTGATCGATGTAACCGATACGGGAAAGGGGATTGAGAAAAAGCACAAAAAGGAGATTTTCAATCCGGGGTACAGTACCAAAAAGCGGGGATGGGGGCTCGGTCTCAGTCTTACGCGCAGGATTGTGGAGGAGTATCACAAGGGGAAAATCTTTGTCCACAGATCATCGCCCGGTGAGGGTACGACATTCCGGATGATGTTTCCCGTGGATGGCGAGGGCGGCAATCACACCAAAAAAACGGATCAGTCTTCGCGGTTGTAGCCGCGCCGGGTTGCGTATTCGGTGAGTTCGGCCTTGAGGAGGTTTCTTCCCCGATGGAGGCGTGAGCGGATGGTGCCGATGGGAACATCAAGCATGTTGGCGATCTCTTCGTAGCTGAATCCTTCGATGTCACAAAGGAGCACAACAGTGCGGAAATCTTCCGGAAGCCGGGTGAGCGCGCCCGTCACGTCGTCGTCCATCAACTGTCCGTACATGGTGGATTCCATGTCGGTGGTATTGGACTGCTCGCTCCTGATACTCTCGTAGAAGGGCTCTATTTCATCGTAGTCCACTTTTTGCGGCTGTTTTGAGATCTTTCTGTAGTTGTTGATGTAGGAATTTTTCAAAATCCGGAACAGCCATCCCTTTGCGTTGGTGCCCCTCTCGTAACTGCTGAAAAATCGATAAGCTTTTACAATGGTATCCTGGACAAGATCCTCGGCATCGTCATTATTGGCAGTAAGCTTCAGTGCAAAGTTGAAGAGTGCATCAAGATGTGGAAGCATTTCATCATTGAAATCTTCCTGCTTCTGCAACTCTTCTCTCGTCATTCCTTCCATCAAAAATCAATCGTTTGATTAAACCGGGGTGGCAGCATACTTCGATAAATTTCTAAAACAATGTGATATTTGCAATGCGATGTGATTAATGTGCTGTCACAAAACGATGCCTTAGAGGTTTTTCCGATCACGCATCACCATTCCTTTAATGTAATAAAACACGGTCAATAAATTAAATTAATAAATATTAATTATCGTTCATTTCACGTATGGTTGCAACAAGTCGGGTGGAGTTTTGAAAGTCCAGTGCCCGGAATGCGGCATCAGAAAGGACCAGCCGGTTTTCCGGTGTGCGGTCATTGATATGGACGAATATACCGCGTCCGTTCTCGGGGTTTTCGATAAAGGCGACGGAGCCAAGCGCCATGTTCGGATGGGCGGCTGTTAACGCCTGCGGATTGTATAAATCACCGCTGGTTGTGGTTTTGCGTTGTCGTTCCTCAGGATAGCGGGTGACCTGCATCTGAGTTCCGTTTTCTTCCCTGACAGTTGAAAGATACGGATTGTTTCGTCTGGTGGTGGCTGCAATGATAAGGGTCACCTCGTCACCCGGACGCAGATCGCCGGCAGATACCCCGGGATTGAGTGCACGGAATTCGTGCATGTCCATGTTATGGTGCTGGAGAATCTGATGCAGGGAATCCCCTTCTCTGAAAGTATAAGTCGCAAACCGGCCCTGCGGAGTACTGTCGACATCCCATTCCGCTGCAACGGAAGGAGGAGCCGGCGGACGGCTGCGAATGCGGAGCTGCTGTCCGACATCAATACGTGAGCTTTCCAGTTCATTGTACTCCATAAGCTCCTGAACGGTCATATTGAAGCGGGATGCTATTCGGTAGAGCGTGTCACCGGGACGGACCTCGTAAAAAGCCGGTGTGGCGGGTTCACCGATGGCATCGTCATCATCGGTTGCTGCGCGGGATGGTGGTACGGGATCCGGATCGTCAGTGGGCCTTGGAACGGTATCCACCCGTCCGGTAACAGGCGGTCGGTCGGCAACGGGAGGCTGTTCGTCCGGCTGCGGTTGTTCGTCCCGTTGCGATTCAGGCCTTGTATGGTCAGCCGGCGTTGTATCCGGTTGCACTTCAGCGAGTTCTCCCGGCCTTCGAATCTCCAGTTCCTGTCCGATGGATATCAGGTTGTCCCTGAGATTGTTCCACTCTTTTATCTGATCCACGGTGACATCGTATATCCGTGAGATGCGGAAGAGCGTTTGTCCGGGCTCCACGGTGTGGATGATGGTGCCGTCTTGCGTATCCGGACGCGGTCTTTCAGCCGGGGGGCGCTGCCCGGGCCGACTGCCGTCCCCGACAATAAGTTCCTGTCCGACCGATATGATATTATCTATCAACCCGTTCCACTGGCGGATCTGATCCACGGTGACTTCATACTGCCGGGATATGCTGAAAAGGGTTTCTCCCTGCCTGACAGTGTGCGTTGGCCGGTCGGCTGCCAGTGAAGGAAGGGAAAAAAGGGCAATGAGGAGGAGGATGAGACAGGTACGCATGGGGTTCTGTTATGCTTCGTCAGATTCTAGTTCGCTGATGGCCTGCTCCAGCTCGGATGCGGCATGGAGGTCGCTGACCTTACGGGCGGCGGCGACACCATTGGTGAACGTTTTCAAAGCTTTTTGAGCGTGGCCGTTGGACTGGTATAGCTTTCCGAGATGGTAATAAACCCCGACGTATTCGGGATCATGGTCCATGATGTATTCAAAGTGGTTCTGTGCACTGGTTCTGTCACCGGTTTTCAGATGTTCGAGAGCCAGTGCAAACCTGGAGAAGCTGTCAGACGGATCAGCATCCAGAAATTCTTTCAGTTTTTTCACCCTGGTATCATTCATTGGAATTCATACAAGTTTTCAATCTAACGGCGGAATATCTGTAAACGTATATCAGGCAGTGATAAAGTGTGATAATCTCAAATCGTCCGGTGGCGTTCTGTCCGGTGGCGTTCCGTCAGCTGGTGCTCTGTCCGGTGGCATTCCGTCAGCTGGCGCTCGGTCCGGTGGCGTTCTGTCCGGTGGCGCGAGGATATCGTTCCTCGATTTCGCTTATGGAATCACCGCCGAATTTTTCCAGAAATGCGTTTGCCAGAACGGGGGCAATGACATTTTCAACGACAACAACAGCCCGTGGAAGTGCGCAGACGTCCGATCGTTCGTACCGTGTGTCCTGCGTTTTTTTGGATTCCATATCCACGGTCTGCATCGGTTTGAGCATGGTGGGGATCGGTTTCATGACACCGCGAATGATCAGGGGCATGCCGGTGGTGATGCCGCCTTCGAGTCCGCCGGCGCGGTTGCTGCTGCGTGCGAAACGTTCCTTCTCCCAGGTAATTTCATCATGCACCTGGTGTCCGTGACGCCTCCCCGCTTCAAATCCCAGCCCGATCTCAACGCCTTTCATGGCCTGTGTGCTCATCACGGCCTGGGCGAGCAAGCCTTCGAGTTTGCGGTCCCAATGGACATATGTACCCAGGCCCGCGGGCAGGCCGGTGACCACAATTTCGTAGATGCCGCCAAGTGAGCTCCCTGCCTTGCGCCGTTTCTTGATTTCCTCAACCATCTGAGCGGTCAGGTTTTCATCCAGGCACCGCACCTCGGAGGCATCGGCTGTGCCGGCGAGGTGTTCTGCGCCATCCGCAAGCAATGGGTCGGCAATGGAGCGGACATCCTCCCAGGAGGTGTAGCCCTGTTCGCCGATTTGCAGCACGTGACCGCCGATCTGTATGCCGAAATAGCGCAGGAACTGCCTTGCCGTGGCGCAGCAGGCCACTCTCATGGCGGTTTCGCGGGCACTGGAGCGGTCAATGACGGGACGGATATCGTCAAAACGGAACTTCTGGACACCGACGAGATCGGCGTGTCCGGGACGCGGAACGGTTATCCGGGGAACATCCTCATCCACCGGAATGGCGGACATGACCAGCGGCCAGTTGGCGTCATCCTTTTCATAAGCGCGATTGACCATCCGGAGGGCAACGGGATGACCCATGGTTTTGCCGAATCGCACTCCGGATACAATTTCCGCCGCATCTTTCTCAAAGGCCATACGCCCGCTTCGCCCGTATCCCTGCTGCCTGCGGGCGAGCTGTTCTGAGATGGTTTCCTTTGAGAGTGGCAGTCCGGCCGGAAGACCCTCAACAATGCCAATCAGTTCCGGTCCGTGTGATTCACCGGCGGTGAGATATCGAATCATCGTTTTTCTGTTAGTCCATGTCTTGCGGATTCCTGAACAATGAAGATTGATCCTGAAAATGGGAATCCGGGGAGCAGGAATATAGCAAATTCGGGGATGAACTACGGCTTGAATCATGCGCGCCGGCTTGAAACAAAAA
>SKYY01000052.1 GCA_007127665.1 Balneolales bacterium
CCCTCACGGGGGAAAACGGCGTCCCGGGCACCGACCATATCCAGCAGTATTCCGAAACGCGGACGGTAGCCGGGGACCGGCGGGTTGTTTGACCAGTAGCGTGAGCCCAGGAAATAGTAATCGAGGTCGCCCTCGCGCCCGTAGTCTTCGCCGTCAAAGAGCAGGATGTCCACCCCGACAGGCGGCGGATGGTCGCGGAAGATCCGGGCCATTTCGAGCAGGACGCCAACACCGCTTCCACCGTCATCGGCACCCGGGATCGGTTCGTTGCGGCGCCGGGGATCGGGATCCCTTTCGGCGCGTGGACGTGTATCCCAGTGAGCGAGAAGCATTATGCGGTCGCTGAGGTCGGGGCGAAACGCGGCGATGATGTTGCTCATATCGTAGGTTTCACCGGTGTAGCCGGTGTGGGTGAACGGCTGCACATAAACCGCATGCGGCCCAGCGTACTCACCGAGTTTTTGAGCCAGGTAGCCGCGGGTGAGACGGTGGCCTTCCGAGCCGGGATTGCGCGGCCCGAATGCGAGCTGCGCGGCAATGAACTGGTAGGCCGAATCGGCATTGAATGCAGGCACGTCGCGGTCCCTCTCTGTAAAGGTAAGCCGCGGATCAGGTTCCTCGTCTCCGCACGCCTGGAGCAGCACTATTATCAGTGAAAGCGTCAACAACCGGGGCAGGGTGCTTACGGGGAAGAACGTTGGTTCAGCACCAAAGTGCCTGATGGTGGTTCTGTTATCCATTCGATGCCCGGTAATTCACCTGGTTATGGGGTTATGGTTTTTCAGGCCGTTATGCCGGCGGATCATCCGTAAAGTCAGCACACACCGTTTCTGCCAGTTGAGCGGCATTGAGCAGTTCGGGTTCCCGGAAGGCATCAGCCATGAACTGTACTCCGATGGGCAAGCCGTCACTGCCATGGATGCCGGCCGGCAAGCTGATTCCGCAAATACCGGCCAGATTGGCGGATATGGTGTAGATGTCGTTCAGGTACATCTGCAGCGGGTCATTGACCTTTGAACCCAGTTCAAATGCCGTGGTGGGCGCTGTCGGTGAGATGATGACATCCACCCGGGAGAAGGCCTCTTCAAAATCCTGCTTGATGAGGCGCCGGATGCGCTGGGCTTTTGCGTAGTAGGCATCGTAGTAGCCGGCACTAAGCACGTATGTTCCGAGCATGATGCGCCGCTTGACTTCCGGACCGAATCCCTCGGTGCGACTTTGTTTGTAGAGCCGGATCATCGGGGTGTCCGGGTCGGGAACGTCTTTCCTGCCGCTTTCAGCGATTGCTGCTTCCTCGGCTTTCAGCTGTGCGCGGACGGCTTTGATATCGGCCCGATGACCGTACCGTATGCCGTCAAACCGGGCCAGGTTGCTTGAGGCCTCTGCCGTAGCCAATACGTAGTAGGCTGCAATCGCGTATTTAAGGTTCGGGAGCCGGATATCCACCAGCCGGGCCCCTTTCTCTTTCAGCTTGCCGGCAACATCCATAACCCGCTGCCGGATCTCGGGGTCCAGTCCCTCACCGAAATACTCCTCCGGGATTCCGATCGTGATGTCGGAGCGTGGATTATCGAGCAGTTTGGGATAGTCAGGCACGGTTTCAGGGGAGGATGTGGCATCCATGGAATCGTGCCCGGATATGGCTTCCAGTATTACGGAAGCGTCATACACCGAACCGGCCAACGGGCCAATACTGTCGAAAGATGAGGCATAGGCAATCAGTCCGTGGCGGGATACCCGGCCGTAGGAAGGCTTCAGCCCCACAACACCGCAAAAAGAAGCCGGCTGTCTGATGGATCCCCCGGTATCACTGCCGAGCGCGGCATGGCACATTCCGGCGGCCACGGCTGCTGCGCTGCCACCGCTTGATCCTCCGGAAACCCGGGAATGATCTCTTGGATTGCGGACCGGGCCGTACATGGAGTTTTCGTTTGACGATCCCATGGCAAACTCATCCATGTTGAGCCGGCCAATGATGATGGCATCCCGGGCGAGCAGCCGCTCAACGACAGTGGCATTGTAAACCGCTTCATACGATGCAAGCATCCTGGAGGCACAGGTTGCGGGATGTCCCTTTTGGCAGAGCACCTCCTTGATTCCCATGACCACACCGGCAAGCGGGCCGGCTGTGCCATCGGCAATTTTCTGCTGAATCTCACCGGCCCGGAGGAGCGCCTGTTCTTTATGCACTTGCGTAAACGCATTCACTTCAGGATTCTCCTGCTCAATGCGGGACAAATACCCCGACACAAGGTCCGGCAAGGTAAGCTCTCCGGACTGCAGCTGTGCACGGGTGCTGCGAATATCAGTTAACTTCAAAACGGGTGATAGACTGGTTCAAATAACGTTCAGTGATTTGTATAGTGTAGTAAGCGAAGATACGGATGACCTCGAGTGGCTTAACCTGTATAGTAGCTTTACCTGTTTACTGGCTTTACCTGTTTGCTGGCTTTACCTGTTTGCTGGCTTTACCTGTTTACTGGCTTTACCTGATGTCAGTCCTGCTCCTCTTCCCTCTTCACCTTCTGCTCCTCTCTTTTTTTCTCCTCACGCCGGGGTTCCACAGGTTCTTCGGAACCTTTCTCCAGTTCCTTGCGTATGTCGGTGGAAGCCTTGCGGAATTCAGTGATCCCCTGACCCAGCCCGCGGGCAAGTTCCGGGATTTTCTTTGCTCCAAAAAGAAGCAGTACCACAAGTACAATCACCAGTATTTCAACACCACCAAATGAGCCCATAAAAAAAACCTCAAAATTTATTTTTAAAACAATCGTTCGATTACGTAAAATAGCAAACTTTCACTTCAGGGATAACCCCTGAAAAATTTATTTTATTGTGGTGCCGTTAAGGACTTGAATTTTACCATAATTATTAGTTAATAGTCGACGAAAGTTACTAAACCAAAAAATCAGGATGTACCGTTATGATTTGGACCGTTGAACTCGCTGCGACACTTGAGGATGCACCCTGGCCGGCAACCCGGAACGAACTCATTGAATGGGCCGAAAGAAACGGCTGCCCCCAGCAGGTGATCGACAACCTTTATGAACTTGATGAAGAAGATGACACTCCATACGAGAGTATTGAGGAGATCTGGCCGGATTACATCATGAAAGAGGATTTCTTTCACGGAGAAGAAGATGAGGGATTCGACTACGACGACGTCTGAAGTCCGGTAACCGGGCAAGGATCATCAAGTTGCACAACAGGATTTTTAGCTTCCGCTACTGTCCTGATTTGAAATGCTTATATTCGGGAGAGCCCAGTATTATTCGCCACCTACTACCTGTATCTGATTTCATTGAATCGTCTCCTACGTGTTATAAGCCTGTGTCTGTTGTCCGGCCTGAGTCTCCCCATGCTAGCGGACGCCGGTATGCTGACTGATGCCGGTGCCCCGGCTTGCGCAGGCATACCTTCTGCTGGCATCGACATGCTCGCGGATCCCGGTGCCCCGGCTTGTGCAGGTATACCTTCTGCTGGCATCGACATGCTCCCGGATACCGGTGCCCCGGCTTGTGCAGGCATACCTTCTGCTGGCATCGGCATGCTCCCGGATCCCGGTGCACTGCTGTATGCCGATTCACCCGCCACCGCTATCGGAACAGAGTCCGGGCAGGGCCGAAACCTCCCCCGTTCACAACAGACCCAACCTGCAGCACAGGATGAAATTGAAAATGATGAAAGAAGGATTCGCAGAGTGCGTTTTGTAGGTAATCAGGCCTTCAGCGACGGAGAACTTCGGGGCATCGTCCGGACCCGGCCCAACCGGCAATTTCTTGGCATTCCCGGACTCACATTGTGGTATCAGCTCCACAGAATTCACAGCCGTATCGGAGAACCACCGTCGCTGCTGGACAGGAACGTGCTTCAACGGGATATTGAGCGCCTTACCAATTTCTATGAATCCAGAGGTTTTCGCAATGCCGTAGTAGATACAAATATTACGTTTTTTGACAGGGAGCGCCTTGAAGTCTCCTTCCTGATCCGGGAAGGCCGGCAGTCTCAGATCCGGGAGGTTTATTACAGCGGTATGCCCCGCATTGCATCCGATAATGACCCGGTTGACTTTTTCAAGGACAGCGACCTTGTAACCAGGGCAATTAACGACACTTCATTCCACTCCGGCGTGCCGTTCACATACGAAGAGATTGCCGAAGAACGAAACCGGATTATCGCGCACCTCAGAAACAACGGCTACGCCTCGGTGACCCGCGATTCGGTCATCGCCGTTGTCCGGGAGGATACCTTAAACACCCTCCAGCTCGATGTGCTTTTCCGGATTTTCCCGGGCCAAATATACACCTTCGGGGATATCCATGTGGAACTGCGCGGACCGGACGGGCAGTTGGACGAGGTACGCATGGACACGCTCACCGGCCCCCCGCATGCTGAAGATCCCTACAAAATCGTGATCAATGTGGATGAGTCTGCACAGACGCGGACAAGTCTCATTGCGCGTCAGCTGCTTTTCAAACCCGGAACCAGGTATGACAACCGTGCATACCGCAACACGCTCAATCAGTACCAGAACCTGGGAATGCTGGTGGTGAATCAGTTCGGCCATACTCCTGACGGCTCCCTTCCCGATTTCACAAACGAAATCCTGCCGGTCTATGTCCGTATGCAAACACTGCCCAAACACCGGATCCAGCTTGATTTTTTCGGCATGAGACGCCTTGGCTTCGGTGCCGGAGCCGGTGTCCGCTATATCAACAACAACCTGTTCCAGGGAGCTGAAAACTTCGAAGTCGGTCTGCAGGGGAACTTCGAATATGTGAGCGGAACACTTCTCAACAGCACGGAGCTGAGTACGGCGTACACGGTCCGTCGTCTTAACTTTCCTTTCCGCAGACTCGACCAAACCCCGTTTTTCCTTAACGCCAGTACGCGCTACCGGTTCAGCTGGGCGCAAAGCCGCCAGGAAAACTTCACCATAAATGCCAACTTCCGCTTCAACAACCAGTTCGAAGTGCGGCACCGGCCACAAATGGCGAGCCTGCTTGACTTCATCGAGCTCGACTGGCTTGATGCTTCCGCCACAGCCGAATTTGAGCGCAACCTGCGGGACCGGTTCGATGAAATCATCGTGGAGCGTATCCTTGAGGATTTCAACCCGCAATTCAGTTCCATTATCCGGTACACCTTCCGCTATGCGATGACCGACCTGATCAAGCGGGATTACGGGTTTTTCAGTGAAACCTCTATTGAACTCGGGGGTACCATACCATATCTGATGGACCGGTTCATCTTCGATCCCGGAGATGTGCAGGGTACCGTTCCTTCTATCAGCCTCAGTGACAGCACACTGACCTACAGCCAGTTCGTCCGCGTCTCATTTGACTACCGGAAATACACCCCGGTCCTTGAAAACGGGACCTTTGCCTGGCGGGCCTTTGCCGGATATGCCCACGCCTTTGGCGTCACCCGGCAGATTCCTCTGAACAGACGTTTTTTTGCCGGAGGAAGCAACGACATTCGTGGATGGCCGCCGCTGAGACTGGGTCCGGCCGACCTTGACGCATCCGCCGGGGAAGTGCCTATCAACGGCGGAGATCTGAAGCTGGCTGGATTTCTGGAATACCGCCATATCGTCTTCCACAATTTCCTGAACACGAACTGGGGCATTGCGGGTTTTACCGATTTCGGAAATATCTGGTATGGGACACGCAGTGCCTTCGACGAAGGCAAGTTCCGGTTCGATGAGTTCTACAACCAGATTGCGGTCGGTTCGGGATTCGGGCTGCGCCTGGATTGGGAATACCTGGTGTTCCGGATCGATATCGCTTACAGGGTACACGATCTCCAGCGCGGGTGGTTCAACAACAGCAACCCGTACTGGCACTTCGGCATAGGCCATTCCTTCTGAGCAATATAATGGAGTGCGAGCCTGTCGATATCCCGGCCTGCTGCACGAATTGACAAGCAAAATATCCTCATCATTTTGTACCTTACCTGACATCCGGAGAGCAGCAATCCGGAGATCCCAACCCGTTTCAACCACTTGTCCATCTCATGATCAAGCCGAAATTCTGGAAGCGCATCAAGTCGCAATCCGAAATGATATTTCAATCACCTTTTCTGAAGCGTATGTCGCAGCTCGAGCGGTATGAGTTCCTGCAACTCAGCCACCGGCGACGGTTCAAAGCCGGGGAGTATGTGTACCATCAGGGAGACCCGGGGACAGGCCTTTACCTGATTGAGCAGGGCGCCGTGGAGTTGCTTTATCAGGAAGAGCATACGGACAATGCCGTGCCGCTCACCGTGCTCCATGCTCCCGAATCATTCGGTGCTTTCAGTGTGGACTATCTTGTCAAAAGAAAAGCCTCGGCACGTTGTACTACGGATTCGGTGATCTACGGTTTTTTCATTTCCGATTACCAGGTCCTGGGGAAAAGGCATCCACGTATCGCACTGCGTTTCCTCGAAACGCTGAATGTTTTTGCTACCAGGCAACTCGACCTGGTCATGACACGCATGTCACAGATTGATGACAATGATACCGGAGCGGAAGCCTACGCCCTGCTTTTTGAAACGTATGACATCCCGGCCGAAGAATCGGCAAAGGATAAAATCAGCTGATCCGGAATGAGTCAACATACACCTCCATCCCCCGTAAAAAAGGGAAAGGAACTGATTCTGGATATTACCACAGCCGCCTTCGAAGGAAAAGGCCTTGGCAAGGTGGGGGAATATGCCGTATTTGTCAAGAATACCGCACCAGGTGACCGGGTCCGCGTCCGCATTACCCGCAAAAGGAAAAAATACGCAGAGGGTATTCTGCTTGAGCTTCTTGAACCTTCTCCGGTGCGCATAACCCCAAAGTGCCGGCACGCTGAGACATGTGGCGGCTGCACATGGCAGCACATTCCATATGAGAAGGAACTTGCGTACAAATCGGAACACGTAAGGGACCATTTCCAGCGCATCGGAGGGTTTCGCGATATCATAACCGATCCGGTTATTGGAGCTCCGGAACCTTTCTACTACCGTAACAAAATGGAGTACACCTTCGGTGACCGGCGGTGGCTGACGGAGGAGGAGGTGCAGTCCGACCGGGAAATTGCCGACCGGGACTTTGC
>SKYY01000210.1 GCA_007127665.1 Balneolales bacterium
GCCTGTAGCGTGGAGAGAGAAGCTCACCATTCCGGAATCCGATTTTCAGATCGAGCCGATTCCCGATCTGCGCAGAACAGGCGGCCCCTTGCAGGTAGAGCTTCTTCCCGATTCATACGGGTTGGATGCGGATGGCCATTCCTGGTATCTGCGATGGGAGCACGGCGGTGCCAATCGCGACCGGCCGGTGCCTGAACCGTGGCCCGAACCCACCATGCTGCGGGTTTACAAAATCAGCGACGCAGAGTGAAGCAAACGTCCAAAGAGTGAAGCAAACGTCCAAAGGTACTCTTCAGTAACTCGTCCACAAAATAACCTCGTCCACAAAATAACAATGTGATGAGTGGTTTGGATGGAGCTCCCAATCCATCCGTGCAACGGCGCACCACAATCTGTTCGGGTATGCTAACCTTTAATCACTGTTTATCAGAGACAGGCCGGGAAAGCGGAGGGAAAAAGAAAGCGGTTGAATGACGAACGCTGGCCGCTGTATCAAAAAGAATGGACATAAACATATAGTACACTATGATTTTATATGTATAAATCAATAGTTGAATGAAATAATTGCTATTGAAAAAAAGACATCCTGTACTATATTGTATGCAATAAATCATTCGTAATTATTGTGCTCCTGCTATTAGCTATATGTGGATAAGTTATTGTATATAGGATACATATTTGTTCTTTGAATAAGAGAATATTGTTTATGTATATATTTACAGTTACGGTCATTTTTATATTAAACTTATGGATAATGTTGATAATATAAAGCGAATCATAATCTTTGTAATTGTAGTAGTTTTTCCGCTGGTTATCCTGACACTGGCACTCAGTGAGAGCGATCGGCAAAATCTCTTTCACGAAGAGTTGCGCCGCGAATATGCTACGGCGCGGGCTCCGTCAGTGGATCACACAAAATTTCCGTCTCTGCAAGTTGATTTTGCATCGCCCCATGAGATTACGGCCGCCTGTCTGAGCTGTCACACGGAGCGGGGTGAGGAGGTGCTGAACAATGCGCACTGGAACTGGGAGCGGGAGGAATACATTGAAGGAAGGGGCGTGACCTATCTGGGCAAGAAAAACCTGGTGAACAATTTCTGCACCGGCATCCTGAGCAATGAAAGGGCCTGCAACCGGTGTCATATTGGCTACGGATGGGAGGACCACACATTTGACTTCACAAACCAGCTGAATGTGGACTGCCTTATCTGTCATGACAATACCCGTCTCTACGTCAAGGCTCCGGGAGCCGCAGGATATCCACCCATGGGCGCTGATGCCCCTGATTTCAACTACATAGCCCAGAATGTGGGACGCCCAACCAGTTACAACTGCGGATACTGTCATTTTATGGGCGGCGGAGGAAACAATGTCAAACACGGAGACCTGGAATTCGGTCTGCTTACCGCCGACCGGCAGGTGGATGTACACATGGGCGTTGACGGACTGAACATGACCTGTGTGGATTGTCACAAGGCCGAGAACCACCAGATGCTTGGGACTTACTATGCGGTTTCATCCACCCCGCAGAACAATGTCACCTGTGCCAGTTGCCATACCGCTTATCCTCACACCGACAACCTGATCAATGCACATACGCTCAGGGTGGACTGCCGCACCTGCCATATCCCCGAATACGCCAAAGTCAATCCAACCAAGATGAGTTGGAACTGGGCTACGGCCGGCCAGCGCGAAGACGGACTGCCCTATGCCACGCTCGATTCCCTGGGCAATGAAATCTATTTGTCGGAAAAGGGGGAATTCGACTGGGAAACCAATGCCGTTCCGGACTATGTCTGGTTTAACGGATATGCCGACCATCTGCTGTCCACAGACCGGATATCCGAAAGCCCTGTCAACATCAACACGCTGATTGGATCTGCCGATGACCGGAACTCCAAAATCGTGCCCGTGAAAATCCATACCGGCCAGCAACCCTATGACACCGTGAACGAAACACTCATCCAGATGAAACTCTGGGGCGCCGAAGAAGGCGAGGGGGCTTTTTGGGTGGATCTGGACTGGGACACGGCCATCAAACTGGGGATGGAATATGCCGGGTTGCCCTACAGCGGGAGTTACGGCTTTGTGGAGACCAGGATGTATCTGCCTGTAAGCCATATGGTTTCACCGGCCAATAAAGCCCTGACCTGTGTCGATTGCCACAGCCGTGCCGAAAGCCGGATAAGCGGTGTTCAGGGTATTTATGTACCCGCCATGAGTTACAATCCCACCTTGAATTCGATTGGCTCCTGGCTGGTGTTGCTGGTCATTGCCGGAGTAGTGCTTCATGCCGGCCTGAGGATCCGTTCGGCATACAGAAGAAAAGAGCACTGACCTGGCAAGCTCACAGTCCAAAAGAATGGAAGCATGAACCGAAAAAGACAGCCATGGACGGATACATATCGAAATGAGCAGCTCCTGTCATCTGATACCGTTCCGGCCTTGCGAATATAAGTTTTCAAAAATGAGAAAAGTATATATCTACAGATCTTACGAACGCTTCTGGCACTGGATGCAGGCGGCTTTGATCCTGATTCTTGTCATCACGGGTTTTGAGGTCAATGGCGCATACAAACTGTTCGGGTACCAGAGCGCGGTCTCCATCCACAATATCACCGGTCTTTCCCTTGTTGTGCTGATCATTTTCACGATTTTCTGGCATTTTACGACCGGAGAATGGAGGCAGTACCTGCCTACGATGAAAAATCTGCAGGCCCAGTTTGTTTACTACACAAAGGGGATTTTCGAGGATGCCCCCCATCCCACAAAGAAAACGACCATCAGCAAACTGAACCCGCTGCAGCGGTTTGCTTATCTGGGGCTGAAGCTGCTATTAATGCCCACGCTGGTCATCACCGGCCTGATGTACTATTTCTATCATTACTCATCCGGACAAGAAATCCGGGTGATCGAGGCCATTCCCATACAGACGGTAGCCTATATCCATACCTTTGCCGCTTTTCTGATGATCGCCTTTGTGATCATGCATGTCTACCTGACCACGACCGGACACACTCCAACATCACATCTCAAAGCCATGATAACCGGATGGGAAGAGTTGGAGGAGGACGAGCCTGAAACCGGGTCCAATGCAAAAGCTGAAGGGGATGGGCCGCAAACGTCCGAAAAGCATGATCAGCCGGATCGGAAACATGCTCCGGAAAGACCTGACGTGCCGTCCGGTACCGATCATCCCGGTACCGATCCTCCCAACACTGATGATACCAACACCGATCGTCCCAACACCGATCGTCCTAACACCAAAAACCCCAACACGTAAACTTCCCGTCCCATGAAAAAAGACTTCAGGACTCTTTTTCCGGTTTTCCTTCTACTCTTTGTCATCGCATGCGGTTCGGAACCCGAGGAACCGCCCCTTGAAGACAAAATGGATGTGCTCATCGCCTACATGGAGGCCAATGCCGACTATGTGAATTCGCCTGATACGCCCTTTTTCATTAATGCTCCCGAGGTTTATGAAAATCTGGGGAACAACCATCTTGTCATTGACCTGCGTCCGGAGGAGGAGTTTCGCCAAGGGCACATCGAGGGGTCGGTCAACATACGTCCATCAGGGATTGTAGCCTATTTCGAAAACGTAATCCATCCACCCGCTTTTGATCGCATCACGCTGGTCTGCAATGCCGGCTACGAGTCCGCGTACGTTGCCATGGCGGCCCGCTATCTGGGTCACGAGAATGTTTTCCCGTTGCGAAACGGTCTGAGTTCGTGGGACGCTTCCATCGCCGAGCCATATCGACTGGCCCATATATCCGATTTTCTTGTGGATAAGCTTGAGACCGAAGACAAGCCGATGCGTCCGTCCGGTGACATCCCGGCCATCATGTCCCGCAAAAACCACGGCTACAAGCTGTTGCGGGAAAGAATCGTCGATATCCTTTCCGGGGACCTCTCGGGGAGGTTTATTACGGTTCATGAGTGGCTGGAAGACCCCGAGGCCTATTACCTGATGGCATACTGGCCGGAAGGCAGCTATCGAAGAGGCCATTTGCCGGGAGCGGTGCGTTATCAGCCGCGCCTAAGCCTGCGTTCCGACCAGCAACTGGCAACGTTGCCGACGGATCAGCCGGTCATTGTCCAGTGTTTTGCCGGCAACCACTCCAATTTCGCGACCATGTATCTGAATATCCTGGGATATGATGCCAAAAGCATGATCTACGGGGCCAACAGTTTCATGTATTCCGTACTTGTGGAGAACGAAAGTCCGGGCGTCTACTTTGCCGCTGAAAAAGACATTTTCCACTATCCCCTGATGGTCTCGGAGTGATCAGCCCGGCAACATGCCGGGACGCGTCCGGGTGTGGTGACGGTGTATTATATGACGCCGCATTATTTAAGGAAAAAACACCAATTGAATCAACTATGGAACCGAAACCTTATCTGAATCCGTATCTGGCAGGTTTTCTGCTCGGTGCGTTGATGTTGCTGACCATCTTCATCACCGGAAGGGGGCTGGGGGCCAGCGGGGCCGTCAAAAGCTCGGTGATTGCCGTCACGCAAACGGTGGCTCCCGGGGCTGCCGAAATATCGCCGTTCTTTGTCACCGAGTCACCCCCGTTGCGTTCCTGGATCGTGTTCAGTGTCCTGGGATTGCTGACGGGTGCTTTTCTGTCGGGATTTCTGTCAGGCAGGCTGCGGCTGAATATGGACATGGGCCCGCGTCTGACCGTATCCTCCCGTTTGGTGTTTGCCCTGCTTGGAGGCCTGCTCTTCGGTTTTGGAGCACAACTGGCCAGGGGGTGCATGACCGGCGCGGCCCTGAGCGGCATGGCCGTATACTCCGCGGCCGGTTTCCTTATCATGATCGCCATTTTTGGTACCGGCTTTCTGCTGGCCTTTTTTTTCCGCCGGCTCTGGCTGTAACGCCGCTGCCGGCCGGCTACTCACAATCCAATTTTTTACACTGACATGGGACCACTTATTCCGCAAGAAATAATCAGTGTTGACCTGAACTTCTTTTTTGCCTTCATCATCGGTGTCGCTTTCGGTTTTCTGCTGGAACAGGCCGGCTTCACTATCCCGCGAAAACTGGTCGGGGCATTCTACGGCTATGATTTCACGGTACTGAAAGTGCTGCTCACCGCAGCGTTTACTGCGGCGCTGGGAATCTATTTCTTTCAGTATCTGGGATGGATAAACATGGAGTATGTTTACGTGAGCAATCTGTTTGTCTGGCCGGCGCTTGCAGGCGGCGCTATCATGGGGGCAGGATTTCTGCTGGGTGGATTTTGTCCCGGTACCGGTTTCGCGGCCGCGGCCACTGGTAAAATGGATGCCATGGTATTCATAGCCGGTATGTTTGCCGGTGTATTGCTGTTCGGGGTGTATTTTGACCTCTTCCAGCCGCTCTACGAAAGTTTTTCCCTGGGCAGGGTTTTCATTTACCAGGTAGTGGGCATGTCGCAGGGCATGTTCGTTGTGCTTATGATACTGGCTGCAGGCGGCGTCTTCTATTACTTTGAGAAGATGGAACGGGGATCCCGCAGGTACACTGAGCTGCGGAATTACGACCGGCTGGATCTCACCTATCCCGCCAGCCTGCTGGCCGTGCTGGTGATACTGGTAATAGTGTTGCCCGGGCATCGGAGCAGCTTCTGGAATGAAGCTGACCGGGAGGCGCTGGCTGCATCCATGCTGGATGAGGCCCATTATGTCGGTGCCCTGCGGGTGGCCCACTCAGTAATGCGTGATATCGACGATCTGTATCTGGTGGATGTCCGGAGTACGGAGGCCTACGAACGGTTCCACCTGCCCGGTGCGATATCCATTCCGCTTGAAAACCTGCTGGATGCTGGTCGGGCCGGCATGCTTCAGGCCGGCAACCGGCGTACGGTGTTCTACTCCGATGGGGGATCGCTGGCGGGCCAGGCCTGGTTCCTCGCCCGCAGATCCGGGGTGGAAGAGGTCTACATCCTGGACGGGGGGCTGAACCGGATGTTCGACCTGCTGTTTGGCACACTGACGGATCGTGAGGCGGAGGAACTGGGACCGGACAATCTGCGCTTCCTGGAGTATGCACGCACCTATTTCCGTCATGGAGAGATCCGAAGGAATATTCCCGGTGAATCGCGCATGCCCGAAATAGATCTGGAACACTTTGCCCCGATTGAAGGGGGTTGCTGACATCCAACCTGAAAAAAAATAACAGAGCTTGCCAACCATGGATTCATACCATCAACTGTTCAAAGCCGTATTCCCGCTCTTTGTTGTACTGATGCTGGGGGTGATCTACAGCTTCGTGATCGGTGCCTCGAAGGGGTATCAGACGGATCTCCGGAGCGTTCATGGGGCGGTCCTGGATCAGGAGTACCGCATGAACTACTACGAGTTTTTGCATTCTGATGATTCGGGAAGGCTGCTGGTCGATCTCCGAAACGAGGACCGGTACGTCAGGGGTCATCTGGAGGGTGCGGTCCACATTCCGGTGGAACAGATCACCGACCGCGGGATGCTGCGCAAAATGCGAGGCAGGGGAGTGCGCGAGGTCCTGCTTTACTCGGACTGTGAGCATGTGTCGACCATGGCGCACATGATGCTGGTATCACTCGGGATTGAGGGCGTCCGTGTACTGGCCGGCAGCTATGATACGGTCATGGGCCGGGCGCTGCGGGGCCGGGAAGACAGCTTTCTGTTCTTTCACGAGGAAAAACCGCGTTGGAATTACCGGGCGCTGGTGCCCGGTGACGGTTCCGCACCCGCAGCTGTTGAGCCGCAGGCACCGGCAGTCCCGATCCCCGAGGGCGGTTGCTGATCGGCGGGATTGGTTTTGCTGATGATGCTACGGAGATTGGATGGATTTCCCGTGTAATATGGACACGGGTAAGCCGAACAGTCGTGATGATCCTGGCGTGCTCTTCGATGTGACCCCACCAGGACTCGAACCTGGATCTAAAGCTTAGGAGGCTATTGTTCTATCCGGTTGAACTATGGGGTCCGGAAACAAATTTTCCAATTGGATACGTATCCATCCCGTAAAAGCA
>SKYY01000233.1 GCA_007127665.1 Balneolales bacterium
ACACGCTGGCCGCATCCCCAGGAAGAGGAGGCCGCAGCGGAGTCGGTCACAATAGATGAAGCGGAGGACATGTCCATGAGACCGCGGCCAACCCTGTTCTGCTCATAGAGTGAGATCCAGTGCGATGGGCGGCCGTAGTTGCGGCGGAGGAACTGGTCGGTGGTAGTCAGGGTACCGGAACTCGTGCCATCGCTGACCATGAAAATGATGTTTTTGGCGTCGCCGGGACGCGCCTTCCCATTACTGGAAGTACAGCCGCCAAGCAGTGTGCCGGATCCAAGGGCTACACCGGAAAGTGCACCGGTTTTGAGAAAATCCCGTCTGCTGAAAGCACCGTTCTTTGAAACCTTCTTTTTTGACATGATAAGGACTGTTTTAAAGGATTCGTTTTTTGAAAGGGTAAAACCGTTCTTTAAGTGGCAGGCGACCGGGGATGTCCGTTCCGTGTCTGTGCAAGGTTTCTGCGGCAAAGTGCGGCACGGGTTGCCCGGTCCTGGTCATGCATCCATTTTCTTACAGCAGGAAGAATAAGGAAAATGATGTAATCATACTGTAAAATTTTGAAATGCCGGCGGCAAAAAAACTGTTACATGAAGGAAAAATAATTTGCCAATCCCGTAAGTTATATATCAGAATCAAAAAACGGCATATGTAAATGGCGTATTTCAAACTTTATTTTTAAGGAGGTAATCCGGAATGATCAAAAACACATTCAGAACCGTGTTTCTCATGGCGCTTGTGGCGCTTTTGTTTTTATTTATCGGTGGTCTGCTGGGTGGACAGACAGGCATGATCATCGCATTGGTGTTTGCGCTGTCGATGAATTTCTTCAGCTACTGGTATTCGGACAAGCTTGTGCTGAAAATGTACCGGGCCCAGGAGGTGACCCGGGATAATGCGCCCCGTTTCTATAATATGGTGGAAGAACTCTCGCGCAACGCCAATCTGCCGATGCCGAAGGTATACATCATACCGCAGCAGCAGCCCAATGCCTTTGCAACGGGCCGCAACCCCAAGAATGCTGCCGTGGCCGCAACTCAGGGTATCCTGCAAAGTCTCAACGAACGGGAGTTGCGGGGGGTGATGGCCCATGAGCTCGCCCATATCAAAAACAGGGATATCCTGACACAGACCATAGTAACCACGGTGGTTAGCGCCATCACCATGCTGGCCCAGTTTGCCATTTTCCTGCCGTTCGGGCGCGGTGACGGCGGTGGTCCAAACCCGATTGTCCTGTTGCTGACCCTCATTCTGGCGCCACTGGCCGCAGCCATGCTCCAGTCGGCTATCTCACGTACCCGGGAGTTTGAGGCCGACCGCGTGGGTGCCGAAATATGCGGCAGCGCTGAAAGCCTGGCCAGCGCTCTCAGAAAGATCCAGTCGTCGGTCGAACGCATGCCGATGCAGGCATCAGAAACGGCGCAGCGGTCGACAGCTCATATGTTCCCGGTCAACCCGTTTTCCGCCCGTGGCATGAGCAGATTATTTTCCACGCATCCCGACACCGCGCTCCGCATCAACAAGCTGATGGAAATGGAACGTACCGGGGTCTACAGCTGAGCCATTGTTCTCGAAGTGAATCGAGCATGACAGTTGCAAACTGACTAACGGGGGCATCACTGCACCCTGTGATGTGAGTTCATTCTCATCCTGGAAAAGAAGGTTTCGCACCGCTATGTTCATAACAGGCCATAGCCTTGCACACAGGAAAAAGGTTACGATTGTTATGTGCATTTTTATAGGACTTATGGAGTTCAGAATCCTGAACAGAAGAATGTTTTGAATATGGCCTCGGGAATGTGTACCATTTTGTGAGATGCAACATTTTGGCAATCAAAAAGTATGTGCCAGCGTGTAAGGAAACGGCTTCTTCATGGTCTATTCCGTACCTAAGGCAACTGTAACAAAAGAAAAAACAAATGGGATCACTAAATAAAGCAATGATTATCGGACGACTCGGGGCGGATCCCGAAGTCCGTTACACACAGAGCAACACGGCGTTGGCCAACATGAGCGTGGCTACAAATGAGAAGTACCGGGACAGCAATGGTGAGCTGCAGGAAACTACGGAGTGGCATCGTGTTGTCGCATGGGGCCGGCTGGCCGAGAACTGTCAGCAGCTGCTGAAGAAGGGCTCACTAGTATACTTCGAAGGGCCTATCCAGACCCGGTCATGGGAGGATAAGGAAGGTCGCAAGCAGTATATGACAGAAATCAAGGCACGGGATATGCAGCTACTCGACAGAATGGACTCCGGCAGTGGATACGAAGCTGCACCAAAAGAGGAAATGTCGGTAAATGACAGCACCGGGCCGGATGCAGATAATGGAGATGATGATCTTCCGTTCTGATCTGCGATCCAACCAGATGCTTTGATGTACAGAGATGGCGGAGCGGATCCCGTAGAGACAGGATCCGCTTTCTGCCACCCTGTATCACTCTGACTCACGGCATTGCATGCGAACCTGAATGTGGTTAGATTTTAGATACCTCTTTTTTTACCGACCATAAACCCCGTTGGATAACAAACTTGTGACTCAGATTGTGGATGCCGGCAGCCGTATCTGGAAAACGGCGGAGGGGAGTACGTTTGATACACTGCTGGCCAACCCGCTCGACTTTATTGTTCTGATTGTCGTTATCATTCTCGGCCTTGTCTTTTCCGCCTTCTTCTCCGGTGCCGAAGTGGCTTTCTTTTCTCTTGACAAGAAAGTGGACCGTAAAGTTATCAGGGATTCAGAAAAGGACCGGGCGCTGGCGAGAGTGTTGCACATGCTCGAAAAACCCCGTCAGCTCCTGGCAACGGTACTTATCGGCAATACCTTTGCCAATGTTATCACTGCGGTTGGAGCAGCCGTCGTGACCGGCAGGCTGGTGGCGCTTCTTGATTTGCCTCAGGTGATTGTCTTTACCGTTGAGATAATTGTCCTGACATTTGCCATCGTTATTCTGGCCGAAATCACACCGAAACTACTGGCATTGAACAAGCCACTTGATGTTTCACGCAAACTAAGCGGATTGCTCTATGTTTTTTTCGTGGTTTTTGGTCCTTTGTCACGGCTCATTTCCCGAAGTACCCGATTCCTTGAAAAAAGCGTTCCGCGGCCAAGCGACAGTATTTCTTCCGAAGATCTCAAAGCTATTGCCGAGGTAGGTGAGTTGCATGGTTCCATTCATGGCGATGAGCGTGAAATCATTGAAAATGTGATTGAGTTTGGTAATACCTTTGTACGTGAGATTATGACATCAAGAGTGAATATCTCCGCAATCAATACGAAAAATACCCTTCAGGAAGTACTTGACCTCATCCGGGAAAAAAGTACTTCACGTCTGCCGCTGTACGAAGACAATCTGGACAACATCATTGGAATTATCCATTCCAAAGATCTGCTGCCATACATCAATTCCGATCTCGGACAAACCACCATCAACTGGAAAACACTGGCCCGAAAAGCGCTCTTCATTCCAACAACAAAAAAACTGGACGATCTGCTTCGTGATTTTCAGAGGGAAAAAACGCACATTGCCATTGTTGTGGACGAGTACGGCGGCACGGAAGGAGTAATCACGCTTGATGATGTACTCGAGGAGATCATAGGCGAGATAACGGATGAGTATACCGAAACGGTGGAACTCTTCACCAGAAAGAAGTCCGGCAATTATGTTTTTGATGCCAAGATCGATCTGGACGATATGGCCGATATCCTCTCCATGCAGCTGACTTCCGATGATGATGAGTACGAAACGCTTGGCGGCCTCATCTATCATTTGCTTGAGCGAATACCCGAAGAGGGTGAGACTTTGGTGTTCAAGGGACTCGAACTTAAAGTTGATGAAATGGAAAATAACAGGTTGTCCAAGGTGGAAGTAAAAGTACTGGAGGGTTCGCCCGGAAATTCCGCCACAGGAAATTCTCAATAGTGTTTAAAAATCTCTGAAAATATTCTGATCTATTATGATTGAAAGGTATTCACGTGAGGAAATGGCGTCCATATGGACCGAAAAGAACCAGTTTCAGTCCTGGTTGGATGTTGAAATCGCTGCATGCAAGGCCTGGAGCAGACTGGGGATTATCCCCGGGGATGATATCCGTAAAATGGAGACCAGAGCCAGCTTTGACGTCGATCGCATCCATGAAATAGAGGAGCAAACCCGGCATGATGTGGTAGCATTTACCCGTGCCGTTTCGGAATCGCTCGGAGAAGAGAAGAAATGGGTCCACTATGGTCTGACATCGACGGATGTTGTGGATACCGCGCTCGGTTTACGGCTGCTCCAGGCCAACCGAATTATTCGCAGCGGGATCGAACGAATGATCAATGTACTCGCTGAGAAGGCGCGGGAGCACAAATATACGGTCATGATGGGCCGGACACATGGCGTACATGCCGAACCCACGACATTCGGACTGAAATGCGCGCTCTGGCACCAGGAGATGATGCGCAACCTTGAGCGCTTCGACCACGCCGCTAAAGGGGTGGAATTCGGGAAATTGTCGGGCGCCGTCGGTACCTTTGCGAATATTCCTCCTGAAGTTGAAGAGATTACCTGTGAATTGCTTGGGCTGACTCCGGCGCCCGTATCCACCCAGACACTCCAGCGCGACCGGCATGCCTATTACATGTCCGTTCTTGCACTTGTTGGAACCACCATGGAGAAAATCGCCGTTGAAATCCGGCATTTGCAGAAAACAGAGACCAGAGAGGTTGAGGAGCGATTCCGCAAAGGCCAGAAAGGTTCTTCTGCGATGCCTCACAAACGAAATCCTGTCAGTTCCGAGAACATCACAGGCTGCGCAAGAGTCCTGCGCGGCTACATGGTCACGGCTTATGAAAACATTCCCCTGTGGCACGAACGTGATATCTCCCATTCGTCCGCGGAGCGTATCATAATACCGGATGCCCTAATCCTGCTTGATTACATGCTCTACAGGTTTGCCGGTGTCATTGAAAACCTGGTCGTGTATCCTGAAAACATGAAGGAGAACATCAATAAAACCCACGGCCTTGTATTCTCTCAGCGGTTATTGTTGATGCTCATTGAAAAAGGAATGTCGCGGGAGGATGCTTACGACCTGGTGCAGCCGCTCGCAATGCAGGCCTGGGAAGAAAAAAAGCCGTTCCGCTCACTGGTGGAGGGTAATAAGGATATATCGTCGCGGCTGGCTCTGGAAGAACTGGAGGAGGCTTTTGATCTGGCACATCATACGCGCAATGTAGACGCGATTTTCAAGAGGGCAGGCCTGTAGCCATATTCTGCAGCAAAGTCCTGTTTATCTTGCCAATGGAAGTGCGTGGCAATGCGGAAACGAAATAGACCCGTTTCGGACGTTGGGCAGGACGCAGATTTTTTTCCGCAAACTGCCTTACAGTCTGTGCGGCTCTTTTCGTGATATCTTCCTGTTTTTTGACCCCTGACCCGGAAGTAACAATTTTCATTTTTGAAAGCAATTCACTCTGTTGTGGCACTACAAAGGCGATCACGATCTGGCCCCACTCCTCGTCGGGCACACCGGTTACAGCAGCTTCGCTGACCAGAGGGCAGTCGGAGAGAGCGGCCTCAACATCCACAGGATTCACGTTTTCACCACCGGAGATGATCAGGTCCGTTCGGCGGGCTTCAATAAAAAGATGTCCATGTGAGTCCTGACGCGCAAAATCACCGGTTTCAAACCAGCCATCCCGGTCAGGGCCGGCCTTTGATGATAAGATTTGCCGGTCATGGCTGAAATAGCCCGGAAATACCTGTGGGCCACGTATCCTGAGAAGACCCGTTGATCCGGTCGCAACCTCATTTCCATGCTCATTCCGTATCGAAAGTTCATGTCCGGGGAAAAGGCGGCCCACCGATCCAGCCGGATCTGACCCGTCCTGGTTTTGGGATGCGATCTGTCCGCATGTCTCGGTCATGCCATAGCTGAAACAAACCGGCCATCCGGCTTTACGGGCTTTCACAATGAGATCAGCGCTTGCCGGACCTCCTCCTAAAAGAACCTGTTCAAGTGTTTCAGGGGGTGTTATTTTATGTTCGGCCGAAAAATCCATCAGACGCCTGAGCATCGTGGGTACGAGCGAAACTCTTCTGATTCCGGGATGATTCTGAATGTCGGACGTGACAGTGCCGGGTTCAAAGGTGTCCCATAAATAGATCCCGGTGCCGCTCAGTAAAGCCCTGAAAATGATGGTGAGCCCTCCCGTGTGGTACAGTGGAAGGCAGTTTCCCCAAAGAACTTCATCTCGGATTTTCGTCGTATTTCCGGAAGTGCCCGTGCTCCGGGGGGTAGTTTTATTTCGGGATGCATTTGTGCTCAATGAAGTGACCGTATCCCGGGGAGCCATCACATTCCGGGTACTGTGAGATGGGTTGCCTTCTGGCTCTCTGCTTTTATTCCCGGGAAAACGCGTATTCCGTAAAGCGTTTTCGGTAGCAGCGATCATGTTGCTTCGAAGCAGAGCGACGCGTTTCGGGCGTCCGGAACTGCCGGATGTGGTCAGTCCGCAGAAAAAACGGTCGGGTTGCCCATGCAGCCCCGGGAATCGGGAAACCGGCAGGTGTGGTCTGTCGGTTTGATAATCCCGTCCTTCCGTCAGGCTGGGTGAGGGGCAAGGGGGCGGATCTGATGAGGGGTCCGGGGACTTCTGATGATATCGGCCAGAGGACATATCTGATGAGGGGTCCGGTGACGGATCTGATGAGGGGTCCGGGGGCAGACCTGATGAGGGGTCCGGTGACGGATCTGATGGGCGGTTTGATAATAGAGCCGGTGCCTGGAAGATCCTTGCTCCGTACACCTCGCCTTCATCAGAAGATACGCGCCTGATTTCGGGATGGGCGCGAGTATCCGGAGAGGTAAGTATCAGGACATCAGGTCGGAATCGGGTCACCGGTTCTGTGAATGCTGTTGAAAAGGGAACAAAGGGGATGGACCGGAACCAGCAGTAAACCATCCACAGAATAGCGTCAAAACGGTGGGTAGTGTCGATGCCGATC
>SKYY01000043.1 GCA_007127665.1 Balneolales bacterium
CATGGTGCGCACGTCGCCGAGGTGGTCGTGGTAGAGATGAAGTCCCTCTTCACGCATCTGCAGCACCCAGGCCGTATGCCAGTAGTCGCCACCACGAATCAGTTCAATGCGCACCATATCGTCTTTACATTCGGTAATCTGGGCGCGCAGTTCGGTGCCGACCAGGACAAGGTCCGTGTCATCGGGATAGGTGGCCTCTCCGACAAACGTTTCCCCGCAGAGACCAGAGAGGTTTTCCAGGAAGAGGTTCTGTGCGAATGGTTCGGGGTCTTTGTACCGATCGGCCGGACTGTCGGCGGGCGGTTCCGGTTGCGGGTCGCCGCAGGCGGTGAGGGCGGCGATAAGAAAGAGTGTGGCGAGCGAGAAGATCAGTTTTTTCATGGTATTCAATGGGTTTGTTTCATGTAGGTTACATTAGATAATGGCCATTTGAGTGACCATTATCAACAAAAAATGAGAGAAAATAGGAGTTACGGTATCAGACGCCGGGCACGGACAAACCGGTTGTACTCGTACCGGTCGAAATGGGACGCTTCCGGATCCAGGCTGTTGATTCGAACCAGGTAGGAAGCGTGGATGAATTCCCGGTTGTCCAGGTAGATGGCGACGTGCACGATGCGTTCCGGAGAATCGGTTGTGGCCGTCTTTCCAAAAAAGAGCAGATCTCCGGTCTTCAGGTTTTCAAACCGGGGGCCCGGATCCACGTGTTCACCCATGAGGATCTGCTGGCTGGCATCGCGGTTAAGGTCCTTGCCATTGAGCCAGAACACCATCTTGGTCAACCCGGAGCAGTCGAACCCTTTGGCGGAAGTGCCGCCCCACAGGTACGGTACGCCGATGAACATTTTTGCCGTCTGCGCGATGTTCTTGCCGGTCAGTTCGCGGGACTGGCGCCACGTGTCGTAGGGTTCCACGAAATCCGACCGGATATAGCCGGTCCGGCCGTCCGGCAGACCCACCGACTTCCATTCCCCATCCACCCCGGAAAATCTCAACCGGTTGCCGATGGAGACGTCGCTCACGGGAAGGGATTGGGTGGATGTTTCCTCGTACACGGTCCCGTGGAAATCCGTCACGATCACTTTTTCCGAATTCTGCCATCTTTGGAAGCCCTGCGGGTCCATCTGTTCGAGCAGGCCGGTGCTCATCCAACCGAGGTAATTATAGGGTGACTGAACGTAAAACCATCCGCGCTGGCGTTTCAGGATGCGCAGGGGAGTGCCCATGAGAACCTGGGTGACCAGTTCGGAGGTGAAACGCGGCTCGGCACGCATTTGCGCCACGCTGACACGTACCACGCCCTGAATGTTTTCAGCAAGACCGGGATGTGGAAGCAGGGTGATATCATTGCGGATGTCGCTGAATCCTGCTTCGCGCAGTGCTGTACTTACCTGGTCTTTTGCCTCGGGGTTATCAACTTCACCGTTGAGGAGCACCCGGGATCCGCGGATCTCCCATGTGACGTCGAACACAGCCACTCTGCGGTCCGGAGCCAGTACCTTTCTGACGGACTCGATTGCGTTGCTGATGCGCTGGTCTTCCTGCGAGGCGGATGAAAAGGCGTTCGAAGACGGGGCGATCGATGTGAATACAAATAGAAGCAGTAATAAAAACGGAAATCTGTTTTTTGGCATGGACGGTCATGTTAGATCTGAGGTTGCACTCTCAGGGAATATAGCAAAGAATTGAGACAGGCAAGATGGAATCGTCCATGCAAGGGGATATCGTCCATGCACATGACTTGCAACTGGCAAATCAAGTGCCCCGTAATTAGTGAATCGCGAACCCGGCAACCGGCAGGTCGAGGGGGGTTGAACCTGATAAATGTAACAACAGGCTGAAACCGGTCCTTATTTTAGCAGCAGCATTGGCCGAACAGCAGTGAAATCACCAAACTGGATGCGATAGAGGTAAACTCCACTGGCCAGATGGATTGCATCGAAGTGGACTTCATGGCTTCCGGGCTCATACCGCCCATTTACAAGTGTACCAACCTTCCTTCCGGTGACATCGTAAACTGACAGCGTCACTTGATCACCTTTCGCCATTTCCCAACGGATGGCGGTGATGGGATTGAAGGGATTCGGGTAGTTTTGATCCAGCCTGTTTTTAAAAGCAACTGCCGGCCAGTCATCGGCACTGACGTCTCTGCTCACAAGGATCGTTACGGGTATGGTTTTGTTTCCGGCGTTGCTGTTCACTGTTATGGTACCCTGGTAGTTACCTTCCGGAAGGTCCCGGGAGTCAAAGGAAATGGTTATGTCACGGTGGCCGCCGGCGCCGATTGTGCCGGTTGCGGGGTTTATGGTCCATCGCGATGGCGTGTCGGTGATGCAAATGATGTCGGCTGTCTGCCCTGTTGCCCCCAAGTTGTCCGTAACCGTAAGCCGGTACGTGTAGTTGTCTGCCTGCGAGTAAGAGTGGGTCGTATTCATCTGATTGCTGGTTTGACCATCCCCGAACTCCCAGAAATACGCGGTGATCTGTCCGTCCGGGTCGTAGGAACCGGCCGCACTGAAGGACACGGTCTGGTTGACATGTGCCGTCGCGGGTGTGACCTGTGCCACGGCAACGGGTGGCTGGTTCTGCGTGGTGCCACCGGCTTTGCCGACGGCACGGATAAGGAAGGCACCTTTCGGGAAAAAGGCCTCAAGGTTGGACCATCCGGAGAACATCCACTGGTTGAACAGATAGGTATAATAGCCGTAATAACTGAAGCCGTGTTTCTTGCCTTCGTTATCATAGCCGGCGGGGAACTTGATATCCGGGTTTAGGGACCCCGCAATGAGCGAAAAGGTCTGTCCTTTTTTAAAGGACATTTTTTTACGGGCATGTGGTGGAAAGTTGTATTCATACCACTTGCCACCCTCTGACAGGTCAAAAACATGTGTGGTGTCGAAGACGAACGAACCGTCTGCGCCTATGACCAGAATCTCCATCGGGTTGGAGTTCCGGGATTCGGTTTTCATGAAGAAACGCATTCTCTCCAGGTCGAAATCCTGATCCAGCAGAAAATCATTTCGCCAATAGAACAAGCTGCCACCGCCAAAACCCAGAAAACCGTCAGCCGTGTGGTTTCCGTCGTCAAGCATCAGGACGACTTCATTCGTTGCAGCAACCGATTCCGGTGCTTTTTTTGTGACGGGAGGCTCTCCGCCACTGGCTGTTACCGTGTAGGTGAGCGGACCGGTACCGGTATTGGCAATCCGAAGCGGGACATTCCTGGTCTGCCCGGGGTAGACGGAAACATTCAAATGGTTGTCAGCGATGCTGAGCATTCCTATACCCGGACCCGTTCCGGAAATCAAAGCGCGAATCCTTAGATTCAGATCAAATCCATAATCGTAAAAGCTTTTCCATCCATCATCCTCATGGATCCAGGCGCTTTTATTTGGCACGGCAGGTCCGCCATCAAAGATCAGCGGCCAACCACCTGTAGCATTGATTTCGTACCCTATCCAATATTCCAAACCTTGCTGCAGTGTAACGGGTTGGTTTAAATCATGGGCGTACCATTCACCCAGTTTGATGGTATTACCGATAAATTCGGAGTGAACAAGGGATCCGGGACCGGAGGCGGATCCACCTTCCCAAACTTTCAGAGTGACATTATTTCCGCATCCATCATTGATAAACGCAATGATGGAGGTCAGGTCCTTTCCATAGAGTCCGAAAAGTTCTTCCCCGGTCAGGCGTATGGCTACCTCGTAGGTGACTTCCTGGTTCATTCCAATGTCAATGAATGTGTCTCCGCCGTCATAATGTACGAGCACGCCGGGCGGTTCATAATCGATAGTAACATCGAAACTCATTGTTTCGCCAACAGAACTGATATTGGATATGAGCACACCGCCAGGTGTTCCGTCAGAAAGAAAAGCCACTGGGTTTGTGTGGTCTGAAAGGGCGGTTCTGCCCATATTGGCGGAATAGTGTGCTTGCAGAATATCGCCGTTTTCGGTCAGGTTGCCATTTGGCCTGTAGACATATACTTCATCCGGGCTAAAGAAGTTGCCCTTTCCTTCTGAGAGGATGTTCACACGGTAAATGATCAGTCCTTCACCGGGGAGCGCGCTGTCGAAAATGGAGCGATGGCTTCGATATTCAACAACGAAAAACTCGTAGGGTGAACCGGCCGATGGAATCTTGTAGAAGCTTGCATGTTGATTGTTGTTATCATGATAATGCAACGGATGCAGGTGGTAGGTACCCGATTCGGTGATTAAAGGGATTTCACTAACCCAGCCGCCATACAGGAATTTCATATAGGCGTTCATGTGAGGAGGGATGATATCCGTTGTACTCATCAGATCCCATGGCCCGACCGGAACGAAGCCGCTTTGATCATACCGGTAAAGATCCGGTGCACCGAGAACATGAAACATTTCATGGGCGATGGTTGCCAAAGGAATGGTATTGGTGACTTCGCCTTCTTCAAGCAGAAATGAGTAGTCCCATACTCGTTTTCCATGCAGGGTTACTTCGTGGGAGAACAAGATCCAGCGGTGTGGCCATAGCAGGTCATTCCACCCTTCCGGTCTTCCTCTGACGATGAATGAGACGGCATCCACTTTGCCGTCATTGTTCTTGTCCAGGTTTATGTTTTGAGGGATTTGTTGCTCCACAAATTCCACAGCGTTTTTAAGCAGGGAGTGCAACCGTTCTGTTCTTTCCTGATCACCTTCGTATCCTGTGGGATTGCTCACCGATTTTTTTTGATAGTAAGACCGGGGATGGGCGTCCTGATAGGATACAACCTGATCTCCGGATGGAGCCGGATAAAAAGTTGAAAAAATTTCGAGTTTGCCGTAGGAAGCTTCCATGAAGTATTCATAGAGAGAGAGTACTCCGTTGCCTTGCATGTTGTGGAGTTGATCATAAAAACTGTACTCTTTGACGAATTCCGTTTCATCGTTAAAGCGAATAAACACGACAATGTTATTAAGTTTATCGAGTGAAGATAGCTGATGGGCAGAATGCATGTTTCCATTGAAGGCCCGCTTTTGTGCTTCAAACATTAACCTGTTAAACTCCTCACGTTTGTGCATCATTTTTTCCGGCGGGATATTTGCATGGGGTAACAGGCCGCCCTCAGCAGGATTATCCCGGCCGGGAACCATGGATGTCGGAAGCAGTTTGCCGTTCCACTCATCGGCGTAAACATAAAAGCCGGTCTCCTGATCCTGAATGATGGTAAAACCGTTGGCGTCGTGAAGCCAGTTGTGGAATTCGTCACCGCTTGCATAGCAGTGGAGAATGGTGCCGTCGGGTTGTGTCAGTGTTTGTGGAATATTACGCAACGGGGCGCTAAACACTTCCAGAAAAAGCAGCAGTGACAGGAAAAGTATCGTGAGAAGACTGGCCGTTTTGGTTGGATGTGCTGATTTACCTGAATACATGGGTTGCCTCCAGGTTGTGCTTGCTATCCCATAAAACGGGTAGAAAGCAGTGAAAAATCATAGATTACCAGGTACGAATCATCCCTTTATCCATCACGCCGTGGTTGATGATGCGTATGGTTGTGGTGAAGTCAGCGATAGCCGGTCCTTGCGGCGTTGCAACCGTATCGCGGTGTGTCACGGTGTGGATCCACTCTTCGTGACTTTCAATAATGAGCGTTGCATCACGGTATTTCAGATGCGCTTTCCCTGCCCTATCGACTCCCGTAATTGTCAGTTCCCCGTCCTGAAAAGGGAACCGGTAAATACCGAATAAACGGCTTGTTGCACCACCTCCGGCAGCTCCTTTGAGGGCGCCATACCTTCCATACACAACTTTCAGAGAATCATCAATTACAAATGGAATCCTTTGAGAGGTGAGGGTTCTTTTCTCCTTGTCAAAGAAATAGGTGGGGGCGTCGATCATACGTCCGCGCGGATAATTGCCCTGAATAACCGTCCCCTCTTTAGTCTGGATTTGTTCAATAAATACAAAGACATCTGCACCATAAATCCAGGGAACGATATTATGCTTTTTTGCCGCGCAGCCTGCAAGAAGCAGCAATGTTAAAACACCACCGATAATGTGTTCATGTGTCACTTTTCGGAGCCCTTGCTTTGACGCAGGAGTGTTTGAAAGCTAATATGGTGCGGCTAATCAGAAAATAATACCTCTGTAATTTAGATATTTTCCAATATGGAAGAAAGTAAGAGGTCGTTTTTATTTTACACTATTTATTGTTTGTAAAAAACCCATTCCGAAATTGGCAAAGATGCTCTGTTACATTCGTGCCGGGTCGTGTTTTGCGTCGAAACGATCCACAATGTCGATGAAATCAGCGGGGAGCCGGTCAAGAACCGGATCGAGGATCTCATCCGGGATGTGTTTGTAGTACGCTGCGGCTATGCCACCCGCTATGCAGGCGATGGTGTCGCTGTCGCCGCCGATGGATATGGCAAGCCGGACCGCATCCTCATAATCCTCGCTCTCCAGGAAGGCGACGATGGCCTCGGGCACCGAGCCCTGGCATGTGGCATTGAATTCGTAATGGGGGCGGATGTTGTCCAGGGTGAAATCAAGATTGTAGCCGAACCGAAGAGCGATGTATTCGCGGATATCTTTTTTGGTCGTGTTGATTTTGGCCAGGAAAACCGCGGCAGCCGTTGCCTGGGCACCCTTGATGCCCTCGGGATGGTTGTGGGTTACCTCGGCTGATCGTTTTGCCAGTTCCAGCACCTCTTCCATGGTGTTGCAGGCGCATCCAACAGGACTTACGCGCATGGCCGATCCGTTACCATAGCTTCCGTAGGGCTTGGGGTTTCGTTCCTGAAGCCAGCGGATAAACATGCCGCCGTAGCCGCGGTTTCTGTGTTTGCGCCCGTATTTCCAGATGGTTTGTCCAAAATCCCTTTCATTCAGTATGGCATCCGCCACGGCGA
>SKYY01000015.1 GCA_007127665.1 Balneolales bacterium
GAACATCCGAAATAGTGAATATCCGCATGGCGAATATCCGAAATGGTGAACACCCGTCATTGTGAACATCGGCCAGGAAGAAGAACTAATTTTCCGGATGGTTTTTATCTGCCTGGTTCATTCCGGATGTCAGCTGCTGCAGGTCATTAGATTGCTTTTTTACCAGGAGCCTGCTTTTTTCCGGGTGCATGTGAACACAGGTAAACGTGATGTCGTCTGCCAGTTTTTCGCCTTCTATGAACTCTTCCACCGCAATCTGGATTTTGTTAAGGATCGTGGTGGCGTGCAATGATCCATAGAGCTCAAATAGATCCCTGAGGCGATGTTCGTCATACTGTTCCATCCGCGGGTTTCGCGCTTCTGTAAGGCCATCTGTGTAAAACAGAAGATTATCCCCGGGCTGCATGTTGATGGAAAGTTGCTTGAGATGCTCTTTGAATACCCCGGTACTGGTCATGCCGAGTCCCAGACCGGATGACCGAAGCTCACTGACGGCATCCCTGGAAGCCTGATATAACAATGGCGGATTATGTCCGGCCCGGCACATTTTTACCGCAGAACCGTCGGATGGAAAAAAAGCAGCACATGCAGTAACAAATGTCTTGTCTTTTTTTCCGGATTTTATGTAGTCATTCAAATGCAAAAAAAGTTCTTTGGGGTCCGGTTTGAGCTTTTCAATAATCAGGTGAACCAGTGCCTGCAGCCGTACCATATACAAAGATGCCGAAAGTCCCTTGCCTGATACATCCGCGATGACGTAATAGGTTCCTTCGTCCGTATTGATTACATCCACATAATCACCACCGACCTCGCTGGCTGTACTGGCAAAAGACGCAAATTCAAGATTTCCGTGCTTGATGTTAGATCCGGGAAGAAGACTGATCTGGATGTCCCGGGCCAGGTCAATTTCCTTCATGACATCTGATTTTTCAAGCAGTTCAAGTAACAGAAGCAATACCAGTGTCAAAATGCCAAGAGGAAGCATGAGCGCGGCAACAGGTCCGCTCCATAAAAAACTAACGACAAAAGCAGCAAAAGAAAAACCCAGCGCAAGCCTTCTGGCTGGAGTAAGTCTGAGCAAAAGGGAAGAGAGAAGCTTGAATACACGAACGGGGGGCTGTTTTTTTTCTTTTTCGCCCGGCTTGACTCCAACAGCGTCGTAATACAGTTCCATGAGCCGCCTGGAATCATCCTGGAACTCCTTGCCGATACGTTCCGGAGTCATCCCCTTTGTATACTCTCGGTAAAAAAACCTTGTGTTCTGGAACGCCTGGCGGGTTTCGTTCTTTAAGCTCATATAAAAATCTGAAATTGGACCGATTATGCCCGATGATGGAGCAGGTGTCGTGCACCAGCCCTTACCTACCTTAAGGTATTCGTATTATAAAGAGAAAAGTTATATCAAAAATCGCTTATTTTGTAGTTCCATTCAACGTTTGAGGCCTGCTTGTGCGGCCTGCAAAAATCAACTGATGCCAATACGTAATTTTATGTCTGAGAAACTCTTCCTTATTGATGGAACGGCACTGGCATACCGGTCCTATTTCGCCATGATCAACAGTAATCTCAGAAATGCAGAGGGTATTCCGACTGGCGCCATATACGGTTTTGCCAATGCCCTGGTCAATCTCATGGAAAAGGAGGAACCAACACATCTGGCGGTCGCCTGGGACACCCATGCACCAACGTTCCGTCACGAAATGGACGAGAACTACAAAGCGAACCGGCCGCCGCAACCGGAAGATCTTCGGATATCCATACCGCTCATCAAGGAGATGGTGGAACTGTTCGGGTTTTCCAATCTGGAAAAAGACGGCTACGAGGCAGATGATGTCATAGGTACATTGGCTGTACGAGCAAAAAAAGAACGTATCACGGTCTATATGGTCACACCGGACAAAGATTTCATGCAACTGGTTGGCGGAAATGTCTACATGTATAAACCACTGAACAGGGGTGAGGGTTTTGAACTTATTGACAGGGATGGAGTGGTATCCTACTTCGGCGTGGAACCGGAATCGGTTACGGATGTACTGGCTCTGATCGGGGATACGTCTGACAACATACCGGGTGTTCCGGGTATCGGAAAAAAAGGAGCGGCAAAAATAATTCAGGAGTTCGGCACGCTTGAAAAAGCTATTGAGGCGGCACCTGACATGAAGAGCAAAAGGGCACGTGAGGGATTGACAGAAAACCGCGAACAGGCACTGAAATCCAGGGAGATGATCGTCATCAATACCGATGTTCCGGATACCATCCGATGGGAGGAGCTTCGTTGGGATGGCGTTCAGGCAGAAAAACTGATCAACTATTTCAAACGCATGCAATTCCGGTCCCTGACAAAAAAAATTGCAAATGCGGAAGGCGGGATACTTGGAAAGGTGAAGGAGAAACTTCCTGAAACGGGGCAGGGGTCGCTGTTCGACAATCCTGATCCGACCCGGACTGCCCGTAAAGCCACAAATAATCCTGGAGGAAATTCCGGAGGAGGTAATACATCCGGCAATAAAGGTACGGACACGGATGGCATGAATGCATCTGGACAGGACAATGATGCATCAGTTAACAGAACTGCCTCCGGGCCGGACGAGCCCCCGGTTTATATGATTCTGGATCCTGACAAGGTTGCCTACCACACCGTAACTAACATTCAGGAACTGGAAGCATGCGTATCCAAACTCAGAAAGAAAGACATCTGGAGTTTTGACACCGAGACCACGTCCACTGATCCCCAAGATGCGGATCTTCTGGGCATCTCTTTTTCATGCACTGAAGGTGAGGCATGGTATGTGGTTGTATCTGAATTTGAGCAGGATAAATTGAAAGAAACACTCAACCGGATTTTTCAGGATGAAAAGTACCGGAAGGTTGCACACCATTTTAAATATGATTATCGCGTGCTCACCAGATACGGCATAAGGATCAGCGGACCCGTTTTTGATACCATGCTTGCCGCCTATTTGCTTGATGCCGGACAGAAGATGGATATGAATTCACTTGCCAGAGGATATCTTGGATACGATCCTGTTTCCATAGAGACGCTTATCGGCGAAAAGGGGAAAAGCCAGGGTTCGATGCGTGATGTGCCCTTGGAAAAAATCGCACCCTATGCCTGCGAAGATGCTGATATCACCTTGCGTCTGTTTCATGTGCTTGACAAAAGAATGCGAGAGCAGGGTCTTGAGGCACTTGGAGAGGATATCGAGTTTCCGCTGGCTCGGGTTTTGGCCAATATGGAAGCCGCAGGTATCAATGTTGACCTGGACCTGCTGTCCATATTTTCGGAAGAACTTGAGAGGGATATTGATGAAGTGCGTTCGCAGATTTTTGAAATGACCGATGAGGAGTTCAATATTAACTCCACACAGCAGCTTGGAGTGATCCTGTTTGAAAAGATGAAACTGCCGTCCAGGAAAAAAACGGCCAAAGGGAAATATTCCACATCCGAGCAAGTGCTCTCACGCCTGGCACCGGAATTTGAAATTGCCGGAAAGATCCTGGAATATCGTGGCTTAAGCAAATTGAAATCGACGTATGTAGATGCCCTGCCGCGACTGGTGAATGAAACAACGGGACGTATCCACAGTACTTTCAACCAGCATGTCACAGCAACCGGCCGACTGTCATCAACAAATCCGAACTTGCAGAATATTCCCGTTCGTACCGAACGTGGACGCGGTATCCGCAAAGCATTTGTAGCTGAAAAGGGATACCGGATACTGGCTGCTGACTACTCCCAGATTGAATTGCGTATTATTGCTTCCATGTCGGACGATACGGCGATGACAGAAGCGTTCCGGAACCACGAGGATATCCATGCCCGCACGGCAGCAGAAATATTTGGACTCAGCTCTATTGAAGAGGTGGACCGCGAACAGCGGCGAAAAGCAAAAGAGGTGAATTTCGGCATTCCTTACGGTGTGAGTGCGTTTGGACTGGCTCAGCGCCTTGGTGTTTCCAATGCCGAGGGGAGGAGCATTATTGATGCATATTTCGATCGCTTCCCGGCCATCCGCAAGTTTATCAATGAAACTATCGATTTTGCAAGGGACAAGGGCTATGTTGAGACGCTTTCGGGTCGAAGGCGCTATATCCCGGACATCCATTCGGCAAATCCCAACATCCGCGGTTTTGCGGAGCGTACGGCGGTCAACATGCCGATACAGGGAACAGCAGCCGACCTGATCAAGATTGCCATGATCCGGATTGACAGGGAGCTTGCTTCCGGAAGTTCCGGTACCCGCATGCTGATGCAGGTGCATGATGAGCTGGTATTCGAGGTGCCGGATGACGAACTTTCAGAGGTTCCGGATCTCATTCGGACCATAATGGAAGAGGCCATGGAATTGAAAGTACCACTGAAAGTAGACACTGGTGTATCTGACAATTGGCTGGATGCACATTGAACCGGCACTCTCCTTATCGGAAACTGATCCCGAAGCCTGCTGTCAGAGCGGAATAATCAGCATAGGTATAGTCCACGTTGAAGGTAAGCAACGGAAGGCTGATGCGTACACCTGCCATGGCACGGAATCGGTTCGCGCCATCAAAAGAGAGATCCACAGGATCGGAAAAAGTGCTGACTTCTCTGCGGAACTGACCATTACCGGCAGGAACAGCGGTATAGTAAGGAAAATCGCCTTCCACACTGACATTGGTTGTTGATCCTTCAATACCAATACCGCCATAGACCGACAATATCGGCAGCGATTTGCCTGCAATCAGATTGATGGTCCATGCATCGGTACTGAAGGAGATTTCTTGATTGTCCGGGATGCCGTGTCCAGATTGGTTTTCATCAGGTGAAACAATATCCTGCTGTGGTGAGAAATCGAGAGCTCTCACATTCAGGCCAGCACTGGTTCCAAAAGAGGTATATCCACCCATGATGGAAAAGGTAACAGGCAGGAATGCTCCGCCCGGGAGCCACTGATTCAGTTCGTGCTTGATACCAAGACCATAAAGATAGATTTCACCGTAGTCAAGGAAAGAAACGGGTGGTATGAAGCGGACCATAAGCTCAGTATCCACAGGCAGTCCGACCCCGGCCTGGATCATCGGTGTCATGATGTATCTGAAACCGGTTCCCGGTGGCATTTCAAAATCGGCAAGTACAAGTTCTGATCCGTCAGGTGCCTCGAAAACGTATTGCAGCCGGGCATCGCTGCTGGAGCTTCCGCTGAATGTGGGTGTGGAGACTGGGCCTTCCCGGACGGGCTGCAGATAGTTGAGGCCAATCTCATCCACCATGAAAAATCGGTCGACATCAGGTACGACAGCGGCCGAAAAGTTAACCTTGACGTGAAAGCCAAGGAGGCCATGTGATCGTGCCCTGTCAATCCATCCGGTGTTAACGCCTGCTCCAAAGCCACTGGCAAAGGGTTTCAGGTATTCGGAAAAGAGAAGTTCGGCATCTCCGACCGCCTCGGAACCTGCATTGAGGAAATCCCCGAGATCGCCGAGCTGCCCGTATGCCCGATTGGAGGGCAAAGCGATACAAATGAGGAGTATACATGAAATGAGGTAGGAGGGGAAAGTATGCGCTACATTTTTAAGCATGACAGCACCTTTTGCATTGGGATTTTGAGTTAAAAGATGATAAAGACCGATTTTGTTTGAATGTAGTGATAATTATAAAAAAATAAAGCTTTTCTCCGATAATAGCTGTAACAGATTCAGGGAATGCGGTTTTATGTCATTCATGTTCAGATTCGATGCTTCCCAAAATATTCAAATAGCTTTTATATCTGGATTCAGGCACGTTGCCGCTTTCAACGGCTGTCCGTACGGCGCAGTTCGGCTCATGGCGGTGTGTGCAATTGTAGAAATGGCAGGATTCGCGATGCGGCCTCATCTCGGGAAAGAGTAGGGATATTTCATACGGTTCGAGGTCAACCACGCCAAACTCGCGTATGCCGGGTGTGTCAACGACATAGGTCTTGTCCTTGAGTTGGATAAGCTGGGCGTAGGTGGTGGTATGTTTGCCCTTGTTGGAAGAACGACTGATATCTCCGGTTTTGAGATGCAATCCGGGTGAAAGTGCATTAAGCAAACTGCTTTTTCCGGTCCCGGAGTGGCCGCAAAGAACAGATATTTTCCCCTTTAATGCCGTCATCAGATGCTCTATGGATGTTTTATCGAGGATACTGGTTTTCAATAAGTCGTACCCGAGTTCCCGGTAGAGGGTTTCGACGTTTTCCAGCTTATCCCGGTCTTTCTGGTTTTTCTGCAGATCTGTTTTGTTGATAATGATTAGTGGTGAAATATCCCATGCTTCGCATGTCACAAGAAGCCGATCGATGAATCCGGTCTTGAATACGGGTTCACGCAATGACTGTACGATGCATACCAGGTCTACATTAGCGGCCAGTAATTGTGTGCCACGCCGCCCATGGGTGGCTTTTCGCACAAGCTGGTTTTTCCGATCAGTGATACGGTTGATGACACCTGTACTGTCTTTTTGAAGTGTTAAATCGACAATATCACCCACGGCCACTGGATTGAGGATCCGTTCATCATCCAGCCTGAATTTGCCGGGAAGCCTGCAGGATACGATGTCACCGCTATCTGTTTGCACCTGGTACCAGCTGCCCGTCGCTTTGATAACCAGCCCTTTCATAGCTTGAATCCAGAAAGAGTGGTGGGCAAACCGCCAAGTTTCACGATTGAGAAGGCCATTTTGGTTTCAAGGCGCCACTTTTAGTTGGCGGAAACGTGGTCATGTGTTTTTTCCGGGATGTTATCATGTTTTCCACGATCAGATTTGCTTGCGTACTTGACCTCAGGATCCATCACCGGATCCTCTTCA
>SKYY01000152.1 GCA_007127665.1 Balneolales bacterium
AAATTCGGCAACGGGGCGTTCATGAAAACCCGGGAGGATGCGCTCAAACTGGCGCAACGGCTGGTTTCGATCGGCGAGGAGTTCGGCAAGCGCACCATCGGTTACCTGACGAGCATGGAGCAGCCGCTGGGCAATATGGTGGGCAACTGGCTGGAGGTGTATGAGAGCATCGAATGCCTGAACGGTGGCGGCCCGGACGATCTGCTGGAAGTCACGCATCTGCTGGCCGGCACCATGATCTGGCTTGGCGGTGAAGCGGAGTCGGTGGATGAGGGGATCGAGCGCAGCAAAGCCGTCGTGGGCGACGGCAGCGCCATGCAAAAACTGCGTGATATTGTGGAGGAGCAGGACGGATCCACCGAATATCTGGGCAACCCGGATGATTACCCGTTGGCCTCGCACACCTTTGAAGTGGCTGCAGCGGGGGATGGATACGTAACAGCCATGGATGCCTACGCCATCGGTATGGCCGGCGTGGAGCTGGGTGCCGGGCGCAAGTCCAAGGAAGACAGTATTGATCCGGCCGCCGGCATTATCCTCAAGAAAAAGATTGGCGATGAGGTGCGTCAGGGTGAAACAATTGCACGGTGCTTCACGAATAAGGAAGAACAAGCGGACAGTGTCCGGCAGATGCTTCAGGATGCCGTTACCGTCGGTTCTTCCCGGCCTGAAATACCGGCCCTGATCACCGACACAGTAACACGGGACGGCGCAGAACCCTGGAGCTGATCTCCCGGACTTGTCCGGTTAAAAGTGAACCAAAACCGGAGTAGTTATGTGGAGAAGATTTGTACGTGCCATCAAGTCCCTTTTTGGAGGGATTGTCGGCTCAATAGAAGACCCGAAGCGGATCCTGGAGCAGAACATCCGTGAGCTGAACGACCAGGTCCCCCGGATGAACGAGAACATTGCCACGGTGAAAGCCAATGTGACGCTGCTGCAAAAGCAGGTGCGCCGGTACGAGGATCAGGTGCAGGACCTGACGGCGCGCATCCAGTCGGCCATCCGCGCCGAGCGTGACGACATCGCCGAGAACTACGCCCTTCAGCTTCAGCGTGCGCGTGAAAACCTGGAAGTGTCGCGTCACCACCTGAAGCAGGCGCAGATGGCTTATGACAAGGCCCTGCAGGTCAAAAAGACCTTCATGCGCGAGAAAGACCGCAAGATCCGTGAGGCAAAGGATGCCATGCGCGAGAGCGAACGTTCCGAATGGCAGGCCAGGGTTGCCGATACGCTCGAGCAGTTTGAGGTTGGCGGCATGGATGCCACACACGACGAGATGATCGCGCGCATAAGAGAAGATACTGCCAGAAACGAAGCCCGCATGGAGCTGGCGCTGGACAGTGTGGACAGCAAATCGCTGGAACTGGAGTACGATGCGGAGAAGCTGAAGGCCGCCGAGATCGTCAATCAGTTCAAGAAAAAAATGCGGGGAACTCCTGCGCTCGGCGAGGGCAGCAAAACCGCCGAATCGGTGGTCGAGCGCTACGAACCGAATATCCGTTCCCATAATACCGTTCATGTGAACCGAACCAATCATGTCTGACTATCGCTCCCTCAATTTCACCCGGGAAGCATTGATGCATCCGGTCAACCTGGGCTTTCTCCTTGCCGTCAGCTTCCTGGCGCTCATGTTTTCGGGAACCCCCTGGATGCCAACCATCCTCTTTTCGATCGGTCTGGGGCTGGAACTGCTTTATCTCGGCACTGTACCGCAAAAAACGTGGTTCCGGCACCGTATTGTATCCCGGAGAAATGAGGAGCTTCGCAGGTCGGGCCGTATCGAAAAGGACCAGTTCGACGCACTTGCGGTGACGCAACAGAAAAGGTTTCTCTCTTTCCGGAATATCTACGACAAGATCCGCGTCAACTTTGAGCGGCTTCCAGAATCTTCCCGGTCGCTGACCCGTCAGCTGACAGAGAGGCTGGAACACATGGTAAGGGAGTATCTGGCACATCTGGTGCTGCAGGAGCGTTACCGGGAGTATCTGGAGCACACCTCCCCCGAATCCATCACCATTGAGATACGCAAGCTCAAAAAGGAGATGGCGGGCGTGACTTCCGAGCGGCTTCTGGAAGTTAAGCAGCGTCGCCTGCAGATCCTTGAAAAGCGGCTTGCCAGACTCCATGTTGCCGCTGAGAAAGCCGAAGTATGCCGTTCACAGCAGGAAACCATGGAAGATGCCATCCGTTACGTCTATGAGAAATCGATTACGATGTCGCATCCCGGCGAACTGGACGGGCATCTGGACCGGCTGATTGGTGAACTTGAAGAAACCTCGGCAATCATTCAGGATATTGAAGATGACTTGCCACCGACGTATACTATCCTGAAACAAATGGAAAGTCAGGCGGATGATGTATCAGGACCTTATGCCATCCGCTGACAGAAAAGGACAGCGCCGTTCCTGAGCCGGATGCTGCCGCAATTTCAGGAAGATTATGAGCTATCACCCGGAAACGCTGCTGGTGGAAATTGAAGACCGCCTTGCAACCGTAACCATTAACCGTCCGGAAAAACGCAACGCCCTGACCAATCAGGTTCTTGATGAGTTGCGTGGGCTTTTCGAGGCGTTTCAGGAAGATAATACGGTCCATGGCGTTGTTCTCACCGGGGCCGGTGAAAAGGCTTTTGTTTCCGGAGCCGATATCACAGAACTGCATCGTTTGCGCGTCAAGAGCGGCGAACGGGCCTCGGCCAAAGGCCAGGCAGTCCTTTCACTGATAGAATCAACCGGCAAGCCGGTGATAGCCGCCATTGAGGGCTATGCACTTGGCGCAGGATGCGAGCTTGCCATGGCCTGCCATCTGCGGGTTGCAGCCAAAACGGCACAATTCGGATTTCCTGAGATCGGACTTGGTATCATGCCCGGATATGGAGGCACCCAGCGGCTGCCAAGGCTTGTGGGCAAGGGCAGAGCCCTTGAAATGATCCTGGACGGGAATCCGGTCGACGCCGACAAGGCATTTCAGATCGGTCTGGTCAACAAGGTGGTGGACGAGGGTGAAGCGGTGAAAACGTCACGGGAATGGCTTCAACGGATCATCAAAAAATCACCGATCGGCATCCGCAAGGCCATTCAGTCGGTACATGCCGCCTATCCCAATCGCGCCCAGGGGTTTCAGGACGAGGCCCGGCTATTCGGACAACTTTTCGGCACGGAAGATGCCCGGGAAGGATTGGCGGCTTTCCTCGAAAAACGAAACCCCGGGTTTCACAATAAATAAAGCCGTATTATTACAGATTGAAGATGTTTACGAAAAGGGGATTGTTGATTCCCTGACCCTGCCAGTAAAAAAGAGGTAACACAGGAAAATTGGAAATATCTGCGTCATCACAGGAACCGCCACCGGAACCGGGAGCTGAGTTATGAATGAGTGGCTCCTGATTGTGATAGTGATTCTGTTGAGTGGCTTTTTCGCAGGATCGGAAATCGGCTACGTTTCTGCTAACCGGCTCAAACTGGAAATACGGGCCAGAAAAAAATCCATGCGCTCACGGGCCCTTTCCCGCTTCCTGAAAGATCCCGAGGCATTTCTTTCGACCACGCTGATCGGCAATAATGTGGTCAATGTCCTGTATGCCACTCTCATGACGCTGTTTCTGCTGCAACCCGTATCCACCCTGTACTTTTCCCTTTTTGATGTATACCCGTCAGATTTCGTGGTGCTTCTTATCCAGACCGTGATCGCTTCGCTCATTATCATGATATTTGGTGAAGTGATTCCGAAAGTGGTGTTCCGTATCAACTCGGAAGGCCTGCTTTTTAACCTGGCCGCCATCTATCGCGGGCTCAACGTTCTCTTCCTGCCGTTCATTTATGTCGCAAACGGTATTGCGGGACGCCTCATCCGCATGATTATCCCCGAATCGGAATCATCCGTCCAGGTCTACCGCAGACAGGATCTTGAAATGCTGCTTCGCGAGATCGGTGACAGCGAGGAGTCGGATATCGACCGGGATGATTCAGAGCTGCTTACCAACGTGCTCCAGCTTTCCAACAAGCGGGTGCGTGATTCCATGATACCGCGAACGGAAATCGTTGCCGTGGAAAAAAAGGCCGGTTTGCAGGATGCGCTTCAGAAATTTGTATCTTCGGGCTTCTCAAAACTGCCGGTCTACGACCAGACCATCGACAATGTCATCGGTGTGGTTTTCGCCTACGATCTGTTCAAGAAACCGAAAAAACTCGGTGAAATTATTCGTCCCGTCAAGCACATCCCGTCCAGCCAGAAATCCAAGGATCTGCTCTCAGAATTCCAGAAACTCAATATTTCGCTGGCCATTGTGATCGATGAATACGGCGGAACGGCCGGTCTGGTAACCACCGAGGATTTGCTGGAAGAGGTCGTCGGTGACATCCAGGATGAGTACGACATGGAAGACATGGTCATGAAAAAACTGTCCCACAACACGTTCATCCTGAGCGGGGATGTTCCTCTTGAGGAGCTCACGGAAAAGTTCCCGTCCACCAAACTGCCAGAGCGGAACCAGTTTTATGAAACCGTGGCCGGGTACATCATCCACGAGATAGGCCGCATCCCCAAGGTTAACGAAGAGATCCTGATCGGCAGTCACAAGTTCATCATCAGCAAGGCGCGGCAATCGCGCATCGAGACCGTAAAGATGATCGTTCTCTGAGCAACCCGGACCGCTCTTTTTGGCAAGCTTTTACCGCTGTATAGCAAGCTTTGACTGCTGTATAGCAAGCTTTGACTGCTGTCTGGCAAGCTTTGACTGCTGTCTGGCAAGCTTTGACCGTTCTCTGGCAAACAGGGGTCGTTTTCCGAGAAATATGGAGCGCTCGATCACAAGCCCGGACCGCTCTTTTTGGCAAGCTTTGACTGCTGTCTGGCAAGCTTTGACCGTTCTCTGGCAAACAAGGGTCGTTTTCCGGCAGGCATGTACGGTTTATGCCGCAATTGGGGGATATTGCTCCGGCAGAATCGGTGTCAGCCGATGCGGTTTTTTCGATCGGCCCATTCAATTTCGAACGGTGATTCTGCATCAAAGCGCCCACTGTGGCGTACCCATTTTTCTTTCTGGTGGATACGGGTGTAGCCTTTTTTCAGCGGGGCGTTCGGATCGGCCGCCTGGAGCCGGTAGTTCAGCTCGCCGAGTTGTGATTTCTGCTGGATAAGATATCTGCTTGTGAAGCTGAAAATGGTGTCCGTCAGGTGGCGGTTCTGATCGCGGATGCGCATGATGCGCTGTTGAAGGATTCCCGCTATCTGCTTTTCCTGCCAGCTCAGCATCTCCGCCTGCCGTGCTATGCGCTGTTTGACTTTGTGAAGGGCATAATTGTCCAGGAAGCGGGATACGGTGTCCTTGTGGCGCTGAAGCTGGTCCGTCACCCGGCGTTCTATGGTGTGCTGAAGGTCGCCGATCCGCATCAGCAGGTCGTTGCGGTCGGGCACGGCCATCACTATGGCCTGTGTGGGGGTGGCCGCTCTCAGATCCGCAACAAAATCGGATATGCTGAAATCGGTTTCGTGTCCAACAGCGCTGATGACCGGTATGCGGCACTCCGCTATCGCCCGGGCCACACGCTCCTCGTTGAAGGCCCAGAGGTCCTCCAGCGATCCGCCGCCGCGCCCGATAATCAGCAGATCGGCCTCGCCGGAATCGGAAAAATGGCGGATGCCACGCACAATCTCCGGAGCGGCCTGGGCCCCCTGAACGGCAGCATGGTACAACCGCACTTCACAAAGCGGGTACCTTTTTTCGAGCGTGTTGCGCATATCCTGAAATGCGGCGCCGGTGGCGGAGGTCACAATGCCGATCACCCTGGGAAAGGCAGGCAGCGGCCGTTTGCGGTCCTCGTCAAACAGGCCTTCGTCCTTTAGTTTTCGTTTAAGTTCTTCAAAGGCCTGCTGCAAGGCACCCAGCCCGGCCGCACGAATGGACCGGGCAATGAGCTGATAACGCCCATGCGGCGGATACACCTGCACCGAACCGCTCACAATAACCTCATCTCCGTGTACGGGAACGCTATCGAGCTGCTGCCGCAGAGAACTCCACATCACACAGGAGAGTTGGGCCGAGGGATCCTTCAGGGTAAAATAGAAGTGGCCGTTGCGGCTGGTCTGAGGCTGGCTCACCTCACCCCGGACGCTGACCCATTCAAACTCGCTTTCCAGCAACCGTTTGATCTCGCCGGTCAGGGTAGTGACCGAAAAGACCTGGCCGGACTCATCTACATATTCTTGCATAGGTGACTTCAGATGTTATTTTGGGGCTTTCGCTTTTTTGAAAGGATTTCCGTATTCATGTGTTTAAAATCATTGGATTCATATGGTCACATAGAATATCCATGACCGTTTTTAATCATGCGCCTGTGTGTCACCCGGAGGCTGTCATGTTCATTTCATGTGACAAATTTCATGCGGCAATATAGGTATTCCACGGGATCAGGTCAGGAAAAAAAGCGTTATCCGGTATGGCGGCTCCGGCTGATGGTTGCAGTAACCGTGTATAATTTTGGAAGAGTTTTCGCAAAATGAAACACACGGATTGCCTATATTCCCAATCGGATAAACATGGTGCATCGGATAACCATAGTGCATCGGATAACCATAGTCCATCGGATAACCATAGTCCATCGGATAACCATTCTCCGATGCGGTGTCTGGCCGGCATCGGAATCTGGAACATAAACCCCTGTCACATATGAGCGAAATTAAGGATCTCCGTATTACCAATGTACGTCCGGTTGATGAGCAGCGGGACGGTTCCGAAACCGTTGATATTCTTATCCGTGGAGGAATCATCACGGAGATTCGTAAGGGCGGTGGCGGATCGG
>SKYY01000001.1 GCA_007127665.1 Balneolales bacterium
ACCAGGCAATGATTCAACTGGATTTGGCTAACAGTCGGATGAAAGATTTTTATGACATCTATTTTCTTTGTCGCAATTACAGTTTCGAAGGGCCTCAACTTCAAAAGGCAATACAGCAAACTTTTGAACGCAGAAATACTGACATCCCCGAAGATACTCCTTCTGCGTTCACCAGATTGTTTCACTCCGATCCATCCACGCAAGCACAGTGGCGTGCTTTTAGAAAAAAACTGTCGGCACACGAACTTCCAGAAGATCTTGAAGTCGTAATCGATCTGATTCAGCAATTCTTGTGGCCGGTTACGGAGCAACTCAACCGTGGTGCAATCATGTCCAAAAACTGGAAACCGGACGTTGGCTGGCATGAATCAATTTTCTAACTAAACGGTCGCTGTCTGCAGTTCCCTACCAATGAGCATAGACAATGATATCTGTTTTTTTCGAAACCATAATTACAGATCCATATCTTGCAGTTTCCGACCAAACTCATCATCAGCAGCCAACTTCAGAAAGTCTTCATGCAAGTTGAGGGCTCTCAGCACATTGAAATAGTTTCCGATGGAAACCGAGGGCCTGCCTCGCTCAATGTAATAGAGCGTAGTCCGGTCAATATTAGCACGTTGAGCAACCTGAGTGGTCGTAAGCTTACGGCGCTGGAGCCGGCAGGCCGGAGTTAAGCCGCCTATTAGCCAGTCGAACACTGACCAGTCGGACACTGACCGGACGAACTCGGACAGGTCAAACACCGACCGGACGAACACCGCCGATCAAACTCAGTTCGTCGGATACCAGACATACTGGCCCGACTTGTTGATGTAGCCCCGGTGAGTTTGGATCGTCTCCCCGACCGGGACGAGTAGTGTGACCCGCGCAAGCCCGTTATAAAACGGCCGCACTTCGTCGAATTGCGGTTGTGTAATGATATTTCCCTGTTTGTCAATAAAGGTCCATCTGCCATCCATCAGAACAGCCGCCCGGCCCTCGGAGAACGGCTCAGCGACCTCAAACTGCTCACTGATCACAAATACTCCGTCTTTATCTACATATCCAAACAGGTTTGAACCCGCCCTGGCCGGCGCCAGGCCATCCCCAAAATCGCCGACACTTATAAATTTGGGGGTTATCGATACCTCTCCGTTGTTATCGATAAAGCCCCATCGGTCGCTTATCCGTACCGCCGCCAACCTCTCCGAAAAAGGCCGCGCCTCGGCATATTTGAGGTCGATCACAGCATTGCCGTCCCTGTCGATGTATCCGAAGAGATCTTGCCTGCGAATCATGGCCCTGCCATCGCGGAATTCATTTTCCTCCACGAAATCCACAGATGACGGCATGGATACGGACTGTATGCGCTTGTCGTTTTTATCGATGTAATAGTGCTCGGAAAAGTCAACGCTTCTGACAAAGGCCCTGCCGTTTGAAAAGGCAAAAGCACTGCGGTATTTCGGATTGATAACGAAATTGCCTTTTTTGTCGATATATCCCCATCTGCCATCAAGCTGCACGGCCGCTTTGCCTTCCGAAAACCGGGTGATACTGGAAAAGTTTCCCTCAATGACCACCTCACCACGGCTGTCTATGTATTTCCTGCGGTTAGATTCACGAATGGCCGCCAGGCCCTCGTAAAAAGGAGCGGCATTCTGGAACCGGGGTGTAATCTCAATTTCCCCCTTCTTGTTGATATATCCCCATTGCCCGCCAACCTGAACGGGGTATAATTCAACCGTTCCGTCATCCTTGTTCCCGGTAATGGAATCGACGATATCGCAGGAACCGATGAAAACTAATGTCATCAGTATCAGAATTGGTATCAGAAATGTATAGCGCTTCATTTGTACTATTATCGTGTTGGAAACCAGACGTATTCACCTTTTTTATCGATATAACCATACCTCATGTTCTGGCCGCTGCCAAGCGTAACCCTGGCTATGCCGTCCTTAAAGCTCTGGGCACTGGAAAACGGTTGTGAAATGGTTATCAGATTATTTTTCCGGCTGATATAAAACCAGCTGTTATTTAGTCGTACCGCCGCCATATCCTCTGAAAAGGACCGCACTTCGGCGAACTGGGGCTCAACGATCATTTTTTCATCCTTGTCGATGAATCCGATGAAGTTGCCGCTTCTGATCCATGCCCGGCCCTGGGAAAAGCGGCCTGCCTCGCTGTATTTCGGGGTGATGACAAGATTGCCGCTTTTGTCGATGAAACCCCACCCCTCTGCGGTCTGAATGGGCGCAACCCCGTCAACAAAATCACCGGCTGATGCAATCCGGAAGGTTGGATTGATCACCTCGCTTCCCGATGTGTTAATATAGACCCATCCTTCGAAGCTTTCTACGGCCGCCAGGCCATCGGAGAACGCCCTGGCGCTGCTGTATTTGGGTTCAAACAACAAGGATCCGTCATTTTTTATGTATCCCCATAGCCCGTCGGTTCGCACCGCAGCCAATCCTTCTGAAAAGGGTGATGCAAAATCGTACCCGGGTTCGACGACAAAATCTCCCCTCCTATCGATATATCCGTACCGCTGCCCGGGCAACTGGACGGGGGCCAGGTCGTCGCCGAAGTCGCCGGCTGTCGTAAACATGGGTTCAATCGCAATGCTGGATGTGGCCGCATCCACATACCCCCAAAGCGTACCCATACGTACAGGAGCCATACCGTTCGATACAGGCCGGGCGTCATCGTATGCCGGATTTACAGCAACTTGCCCTTTGCTGTTGATATATCCCCATTTTCCGTTAAGCAAAACAGGATGGATAACGTTGTTGTTATTGTCGTTCTTTTTCCCGGTCAGGTTGTCCACCAGATCACATCCTGAAAACAGAAATGGAACAGAGACAAGCAACGCGAAAAGCGCCGTCTTCTTCATGTGTGTAATTTTTTCTTTGAAGTGATCACCTGTCTTGCCATGACGCAATGTAATGATGCGCCGGTATTTCCGGGGCCGCCGTCCGGGTCATGGCCATAGAACTTTCGTGACCTTCGGTTCAGGTGTTATTGATTTTTTTGGATGCTAATGATCTCACAAAATGTTATTTGATCAGGGTCATTTTTCGCGTGACCGAACCGGCCGGGGTGTCAAGCCGGTAGACATAGGTTCCGCTGGAAAGTGCGCCTGAGTGGAATGTTGTCGTGTGGCTTCCCGCTTTCATGGTGCCGTTAATAAGCGTACTGACAAGCCGTCCGTTAACGTCGAATACCTGCAGTTTTACTTCCCCCGCCGCGGGCAGGGTAAATCGAATACTTGTTGATGGGTTGAATGGATTCGGGTAGTTTTGATCGAGGGTAACCGATCGTGGTATTTCGTCCAGACGCGGGTTGCCGGCAGCAATCGCATCCACAAAATCTATTTTGCTGTACTGACCGGGTATAACCGAGCTGATATCGTCGGCAGGCAGGCCGAACCAGTCATCCATAATAGTGGTGTAAACCGACCGGAAATCGGTGCCGTAAATCGGGTCGCCAGACCTGTCGAGCTCCTCAAGTGTGGCATGTGATCCGTACTGTCCGCCTTTGACCGGACCGAACACCATGACGGGGGCCGATGAACCATGGTCGGTGCCCTGCGAGGAGTTTTCCTGAAGCGTTCTTCCGAATTCAGAGAACGTCATGGCAAGGGCACGATGGCTCAGATTATCGGTTCCGAGATCGCTGTAGAAAGCGTTCACAGCATTGGATATGATGGAGAGCAGATTGGCGTGTCCTCCGGACAGACCTCCCTGGTTATTGTGCGTATCAAAACCGCCAAGTGAAACCAGATACAACTTGGTATTCAAGCCGCCTCGAATGAGCCGTGCAACCACGGCAAGGCTGCGTGAGAGTCCGGTGTTGGGATAATCCGCAAGGTTCACAGCCCTGTCGGCAGCCGCCTGGATCGATTCGAGGTATTTGAAGGATGAGTTGGCAATTTTACGGGCAAATGACAGGGATCGTCCGAACTCGTTAGCCGGTACATTCTCTTCATCATAGAAGCCGCCCTGTTCCAGGAATCGGGTAAACTGACTGGCGCCGCCGAAGGTCACGCCAAGGTTTCCGAACTCACTTTGGAATACATTCGCCGATCCGCCGATGCGTACCCCGAGTGGAAATTCCGGCGGGTTTGCGATGAAATCAGGATTGTCTTCCACCAGAAACCTGCCGGCCCATCCCGAGTTCAGGTTCTGATTTGCATTACTTGCCGAGGTCCATATATCTGTTGAGCGGGCATGGGACCGGTTCTGGCTGGCATACCCCACATTGTGGATCAAAGCCATGTTTCCATCCCCCCAGAAGGATTGCATGTTGGCCATGGCCGGGTGCATGCCGATATCGTCGCTCAGCAGGATGGAGTCCTGCTTGCGTATTCCGAGAGTAGGCCGTTTCTGATAATAGATGTCGTTGGTGACAGGGATGATCGTATTCAGACCGTCGTTGCCGCCGCCAAGCTGTATCAGTATAAGTACGCGGTCGTTTTCAGCGCTGGCAAGCCGGTTAAAGAATTTTGACCGCGCAAAGGTGCTTACCGGCATGCCGCCGAGCATCATGCTCGATCCGATAGCAGCAAACCCGAGGGTACTCAGAAAGCTTCTGCGTGTCCATGCATCATGGTCCTGCGTATGCGCTTCCCCGTGCTCGAGAGCTCCTCCGTGCCGGGTGTGCGAATTATTCGGTTTTTGATCAATTTTGCGCATAAGTAGAACCGCTGCTTTTAATGAAAATTCAGGTAAGCTGGTAGGATGGGAGCTGTTGGAGGTAAGAGATGTACTGCCGGATACTTTCGGCAAACATCGGCTGATAGAACAGATTGTTTGACTGGTCTGCATCAACCCTCCACTCGTACCATGGAATGGTGCCCAGCAAAATTTTCGACAGGTTTATCTTGTAATCCGGAAAACCGGTCAGATCGGGCGGCAGATTTGGATCTCCTGCAAAATCTTCTTCAACGACACGGATTTCCATCCGGTCCAGGGGAACGGCCAGGATGTATCTTGCCAGATCCTCCGCAATGGTAAATGGATTGTTCGGATCAGAGATCTTTTCAATCAGTGAAATGGGATTGAAGGAAGAGCCCGTGCCACCGCTGCCATTGATCAGGTTGTTGATATTATCCCATCGGGCGGGCATCAGATTGGTGTTGATCCAGCTGAAATGTCCGGGACTGCCGTCCGAGTATGGTGGATTGTACCCATCCCATCCAAAAACTGTTTCTGGACGAAGCAGTTCTTCGTTGGAGTCCTGCATGCGCAACCTGATGAATTCTTTTATCTGAGAGGTGGGTGTTACTTCCAGCTCTCTCAGGTAGCCCATAAACAGTTCGACGGGACTTTTTATGCGGCAACCCATGAACCGTTCCTGGTAGAAATGGCCGCTGCTCAACAGGTTTGTGAGTACTGCGGCAACGTCGAAATCCTGCTGAATACAGTAGGCGGCCATGCTGTCGATAACAGCGTAGTCGGGTTCGGCACTGACGAAGAAGACATAAAGTTTGCGGCAGAGAAACCAGGCTGCCTGCTCCCGGCGTTGCTCGAAAATATGGTCAATCACGGTATCCAGATTGTAGTTTCCGGTCTGTCCGAATACCGTTTTGGGTCCTGAGTCGTGCCTGGTGGCATCAAAAAAGCTACTGAGATTATTGTCGTTAACCCGCCACCCCGTAACCGCGCGCGATACCTCGGCGACATCATTTTCGGAGTAGTTGTCATTGCCGTTTTTGTCGGTTGGACCAATGGTAAACAACTCCATCAGTTCTCTGGCAAAGTCCTGATTTGGTGCACCGGCCCGGTTGTTGTAGCTGTTCAGATAATAGACCATCGCGGAGTTTTTACTGAACTGTTTTACGATGTCCTTGAAATCACCGAGAGCCTGCAGGTGCAGGAGGGTCCAGTATTTATACATGTGGCTTGCATAGCTGCCGGATGCTTTGTCGGGCAAAGCGTTCATATTGCTGTAGGAAACCGCAAAATGATTGCTCCAGAAAAGCATCATGCGCTGGAGCAGTCCGCCACTGTACATAGTGTCCATCCAGCGAAACTGGGTATCATAAATATGCAGTACGTTGCCTGAGTTTCCACTGTTGTACCATTGCGGGTTATCGGGCAGCGGTGTGTTTCTTGCCGTATCCACCATTGCCGTTACTGCCAGGTTCGCATTTGGAAAGCTGCGCACATAATTCAGATTGTTGGTGCGCATGCCGAAGTGTGTTCTTCGTACAAGATGCGCCGCCTGTTCCCTGGACCATATACCCGTATAGGGTGTGAGGCCCGTCGACATTGTTCCGGCATGGGCGCCGGGGTTTTTTTCCTTTTTCCTCGCATCAACAGAAATCATATCAGAGCATGAGGTCCTTTAATTTCAATTACCTCTATAAGAGCAATTGAGTCTCTTTATGTTACACTGATGCCGTAATATGTTTTTTTAATTATCAACTGTGGAATAGAAAAAAAGCGGGCTAATGATTGCTCATCATCATGTTACTGCTGCATCTTGTTTGTGCGGGGGGAGAGCTCCGTTCGTTTATGGGTTCCTACGGGACAGACTACGTGGTCTGCAGTTCAAAAGCGATGAAGAACTGGCTGCCCCGCCTCAGTATCTGAAGCAGCAGCACTTCTCCGGGCTGCAGGTTGGAAACGGCTTCCTCAAACTCAGACAACGAACTGACCGGCATCCGGTTCAGTGACAGAATGACATCGCCCTGGCGCAGCCCGTTATCCGCCGCCTCGCTGTCCGGATCTACTTCTTCAACGACGACACCTTCCACTTCGGGTG
>SKYY01000216.1 GCA_007127665.1 Balneolales bacterium
GACTGGTGCAGCAGCTCAACGGCACCCTGGAGTACGACAACAGCGGAGAAGGGCTGGCCGTGATCATCCGTTTTTAGGGGGAACGCGGCGGCTGGCTCGGAACTCAGAGAAACAGCAGGCGCGCGCCGGTGTCCGCGTCGATGCCAAGGCGCTCGTATCCTTTCAGTGTTTGGGCTTTGGGCCAGGCGACCTGGTAGTGTTCCCATGAGCAGGCTGCGGTATCCAGGATGCCGAAAGAGGCCATGCGGGTGCTGTCGCGTGGCTGGCCGATGCTGCCCGGATTGATGACGAATCGATGGCCGGGTTTGACGCGGAGGACACCGATGCGGTCGGGGACAACGCCGGGCATGTGGGTGTGCCCGATCAGGCAGAAGGTCTGGTCGATCTGCGCGAGCACATCGCGGCACAGAGGGGCGGAGTTGAGGTAGGTCCAGCGGTCGGGCTCAATGGGCGAGGCGTGGGCGGCGATCCAGTTGTCCTCCTGCAGGGTGAGCGGGGCCTTGAGCAGGTAGGCGCGGTTTTCGGCGGTGAGATTGTCGCGGGTCCAGGCCAGCAGCGAGTGGTTCGGTTCGCGGAACATGCGCAGCGAGATGCGCTCGACCGCACCGGCATCGTGGTTGCCGAGCACGGTGGGGATTTTGCGCTCCCGGAGGATGTCGATCACCTCGTTGGGATAGGGGCCGTATCCCACCTGGTCACCCAGGCTGATCGCCCGGTCGTACGGGAGGGTGTCGAGCTTGTCGAGGCAGGCCTCGAGGGCGGGCAGGTTGGCGTGGATGTCCGAAAGTACGGCAATGCGCATGGGGTGCGGGTGAGATCAAACTGTTGACGTTCGGCACGATAGGTCGGAGGTCCGGTCGCGCGATAACCCGCAAGATAGCAAATTATGCGTCTTTATTGGAAACAGTATTGCGCGGTGGCTTGGATGTCCGGGATACGCGTGATGCCTGGGATCTCTATGACGATTGCGATGCCTGGGATCTCTATGACGATTGCGATGCCTGGGATAACCGCGATGCCTGCGATGCGTGCGGCGATGCGAAGAGCTGCGGCTCGAGCGTGGCTTCCAGGCGGATTTCCTGCTCGCTGCTGACGGTCACAGACAGGGAACTCGGGGGCTGGATCCCGAATTCGGTGATGTCCAGGATCCATTCGGCCTCAAGCAGGATTCCGTTCTGGCCGATCTGCAGCGTGGCGGGGATCTCAACCTGGTGTGTGACGCCGTTCAGGGTGAACGCACCTGTGGCGGTGACGTGCTGGGGGGCGCCCGAGTAGGGGTCGAAGGCGGGATGGAAGGTGCCCGTGAATTCGGCGAACGGGTGTTTTTCCAGGTTCAGTGCGGCCTGCATGCCGGAGTCGCGGTCGGGGATGCCGGTCGACAGTGTTTTCAGATAGAGGTAGAAATCGAAAGCGCCGGTGCGCAGATCGACCGATCCGCCCAGACGGCGGGAATCACCCGCAAAAACGCCAAGGCAGCCCACCATGTCGGCGGTAAATTCGGCGTAGCCGTTGCGCGTAGTGAAGACATCGCTGCCGGCAAGCCAGGCGGGCAGGACTCCGGCGGAGGAAGCGCTATGCGCAGCGCCGGGGGAAGCGTTGTGCGCGGCGCCGGGGTAGGCATTGTGCGCGGCGCCGGGGTAGGCATTGTGCGCGGCGTTATGGGAAGCGTTTTGGTACGCGCCGTGCGGAGCACTTTGCAAGGCGCTCAGGTTAGGGGCCGGGTCGTTTGCAACTGCATCGGCTCCGCTTCGGGTGGATTGGCCAAAGGCGACCAGCACGATGACGACGAACAGGGCCGCTGCTACAATGATGTTTCTTAGTACGGTGCTTTCGGTTCGCCGGACGGCAAGGGCTATACCCGAGGCAAGCGCGCTGATTGAGGAAGCGCTTTCCGACATGGGGATGTGTTTGGCTGAGGTATTCATGGGATCACGGATTGGGTGGGGAGAGTCTGTTTATTTGTCCTATACGAAGTCGGTGCGGGATGGTTTCAATGTATTCGTTCGGTGCGGGATGGTTTCAGTCATTTTACTTACATACACTCCGTTATACCGGAAAAAGTTACAAAAGGGTGGATGCGGCTGGCAGCCTTGCCAGGTCCCGGAACCTGTCCGCGACCTTATCCGCACTATTGATGATCCGTTGGGTTTCTGGTGGATACGGCAGGTGCCACATCCAACGGTACAGAATCATTTTGCATCCACAGCACAAAATGGTACTTTCTCTGAAGAGGTCTTTTTTTGCTCTGCTCCCGGGAGCACACTGTTTTTTAGTTACTATTTTTACGATCAGGTCGACGCGACCGGTTTTTTCGCATTAACCCGGTCGATCTCAAGAACCATTTGATTCAGGATCCATTTGATTTCAGGTTCGGTTAGTTCCGGTTCCGATCATCATTTTTCTGCGGTGCCCGTAACACACGGGCAAACGCCGCGGCTAACCGGAGGTGGATTGCGTGGCCGGGGAGGACACGTAGTTTCACCTCCGGTTCTTGTTTATCCGGGAAGCCGGGTTTCTGCAATGTAAGAAGAGGGTCTTGTGCAAAAAGCGGGTAGTACTTCAAAGAACGTGTTTCATTCCGGCAGAGGAAGCACCATCGTTTTGGTATTGTTTTGACTCGTTTTACCGGGGCCACACCGGTGCGGGTTCAGCAAATTGCCCTGAGTTATTAGGATGAGGGAATCATCCAGCTGCTGAACCAGAAGAGTGCCTGGTGCTTGGTATATTGGATATGGATATTGAAGAATCCGGTGAGGTGGACCTGCAGATCCGGAGCGTTCCCGGTGAGAAGTTCTATTCATTTCCGGCATCCTATGAAAGCTCATGGAGTTCCGAATTCGAAGAGCAGGTGTCGGGCGGTTTCTTCGACACCAAGCTGGTGCGCATACGGTTACGCGCCGGATGACGCTGGTGAAATAGCACCGGGTGCAGAACCACCGACAGCCGTATCCACCAGAAATAAAATGCATTTTACCTGAGGAAATTGGGACACATCTGAAATAAAATGCATTTTAACTGGGAAAATTGGGACCCACCATAAAAGACAGAGTTCATTACAAATCTGAAAAAAAAAAAAAAAAAGTCCAATTAAAAATGATTGAATTCCGTATGGTTTTTTTTTTGATAGTTTTGTAAGTTCAGCAAAATCAGTTCATAGACAGTAAGCTTATCAAAAATGGAGGGAAATCATGCGGAAAACGATACTTGCAGGGTGTTTTGTCCTGGTTGCAGCGGTAATGACAGCGCAAACGGCGCTGGCCCAAATAGTGATCACGCGGAATTCTGTTGAGGATTTTTTCAATTCGGAGTTCAACGTGGTCTCGGCGATGAGTTTTGATGTGGACAAGATCATTGAGCTGCTGGAGATAGAAGGGGCGGACCAGGTCTGGGATTTCACTGATTTGGAAATGGATTTTGGCATGTCGGGTGAAGGCCGTATCCAGACATTCCCCTCTGTGGACGGCACGCTGGGCGAAGAGTTCGAACATTTTGAGCAGGCCACGCATGTGATCCGCGCTGATATCATCATCAGGGAAACCTATGAGGGCGAGGAGTTCGCATTTACCTTTGCCAATTATGAGTACAGCATCCTTTCTGATGAGGAATACAGGCTTCTGGGGACTGTGCTCACCGAGTTTGTCGATCCGGAATTCCGGGAAATCGAGGGTGTTATCCTGAGGCGGCCCGGGCAGTTGCGGTATCAGTTCCCGGTCACCTACGGGAGTTCCTGGGAATCGGAATACGAGGAGCAATCGATCTTTTTCGGGTTTGACAATTCCTTCGACTACACTGAGGACGTGGTTGTGGACGGATGGGGAGATCTCGTCACACCTTACGGAACGTTCGAGGTGCTGCGGGTCAGCCGGCTCAAGACCATGAGTTTTGGCTTTGGCACTATTGGCCTGGAGTCGCTTGAGGTGGAATTTGTCAACGAAAGCGGTATGCCGCTGGCTATCATTGATATCGATATCGTATTCGGGACCGACGAGTACGACACGGAATACGCCGAGGCGTCGCTAAGCCTGATCCTCTCGGAAACGTCCGCACCGCAGGACTTGCCTATGGAGCTGCCGGAACGCGCGACACTGCACCAGAACTATCCGAACCCGTTCAACCCGTCGACGCAGATCAGCTACGAACTTGCGGAAGCATCGGTGGTTTCGCTGGATATTTACAGCCTGACGGGTACCAGGGTGCTCTCGGTGATCGACAACAGCTATCAGTCGGCGGGCACTCACACGGTCACGGTGGATGCATCCGGGCTGTCCAGCGGCGTCTACATTTACCAGCTCAGAGCCGGCGGCCAGGTGTTCACACGCCGGATGACGCTGGTGAAATAGGCTGCACCGATCCCCAAAAAAAGTCTGTTTCCGGTCGGCAAACCGTTTTTATTTATTGCGAAAAACCCCATCTTGGAGTATATGTTCCACAGTACATTTTTCAGGGGTCTTAACGCGGCTTCGCATTATGCATCATCTGCTGGTTTTTACGGGAGTAAACAAGGTTGCTCTGCATCCTGATTCAGCAGGTAGGAGAAACCGTGTAGTAACGATGGGGGAAAAGCAATGACCGAAGATTCAGGCCGGCAGGCAGGTTACGTATCCACATCTGACACAATTGCATCGGAACTTGGCACACTTACACCAATTGCAGAGTTTCGCGGTTTGCTCATCTATCGTTTTTCCGGGAATGACTGTCCGGCTGCTCTTTACGAAATAGGACACCTGCGTGAAAAGGGCTTTATGGCCATCGGTGCCGGGACCGGCGCCGAGTGTGATCTGGATGAATATGACACCGGCGAGAATGCCTATTTCCAGCTCGTCGCCTGGGATCCCGATGAAAAAGAGATGGTGGCCGTCTATCGCTATCAGCCGGGCAGCCGCGGATATGGCGAGAGCGGATCCGTCCGGAAACTGCGTACCGCGAATCTGTTTGATTTTTCCGATACATTTCGCGGAGAGCTGATGCCGCGTGCGATCGAACTCGGCCGTTCGGTGGCCAATCCGACCGCCAAAAAGCATCGCTTCGGTTTCTTTGCCATATGGAAAGGACTGGGAGCCCTGTTGCGAATCTACCCCGAAACCCGCTACTTTTTCGGAACGGTTTCGCTTCATACACATATGGACCGTGATGCCGTTCGCTTTATCATCAGCTATCTGCAGAAGCACTATGCCCCGCCGGAGCCCATGCTCCGACCCAAAAAAGAGATTGCCTATCATGCGGGAGAGGATACAACGGAATCTGGATCCCCGGGTATCGTGATGTCTGATATCCCGGAAGTGGTTATGCCGGTTGAACCGGATTTGGCTCCACCTCATGATCCGAATGCAAAGGGACAGGATATCCCGGACGCAGTGGCGTCCGGGGACCCCGATACCCCTGAAAAGCGAATCAAGCACCTCACGGCCCTCATGGAGAAATACGGCGAAACCGTGCCCATGATCCTGAAATCCTACATGAGCCTCACCAACGGTATCTGGTTCGACGGCGCCGTGATCGATCATGATTTCTCGGATGCATGCATCATCAGCCTGATCGTACCGCTGGAAAACATCGACCCCGAATTCCGCAGCAAATTCATGAAGGATCAGGAATTTGGTGACTCCCCGAGTCATCAGTGAATCGGGGAGTCTTTGCTGTACACCTCTTACTTCAGCAGCATGACCTGACGAATCTGCGTGGTATGCCCGGTTTCCAGTCGGACCAGGTACATTCCGCTGGCCAGGCGTGCAGCATCCCACGTGAGTTCGTGTCGCCCGGGATCCATCCGGGTGTCAGCCAGGATGGCGATGCGGCGTCCCAAAGCGTCAAAGACGCTCACCCGGACCGGGCCCGGCTCATGCAGATCGAACGACAGAACCGTGGACGGATTGAACGGATTGGGATAGTTGGGGTGCAGCCTGGTTGTCAGTGGAATGTCCCGGTGCAATTCGCGGCCAGGGTCGGCGTCCACCGGCAGGTCCTGGCGGACCAGCTCCCAGCGTTCGGTATCGGGTTGTAAATCCAGGCCCTCAGGCGTGGACAGCGACGCCCGCTGCAGTCTCAGAACGGGTGCCGTTTCCCAGTCGGTGCGCGCCCGGATGGTCAGCGTGACGAGTTCCGTGGCTGGAACCGCGACCGTAGCACCGGTATGAGCCCACGCCGCTGACCATGGGCTGTTCTGTGTGACGTAATCTGCCCTTACCGTTTTATGATGTTTCCCTTGTACTGTTTCATCCTGATGGATGGAACTCCGGACGATTTCGGGTGTAAGACCGTGATGGAATCGGATCAGACGGTCCTGGGCCTGCCATTCCCTCGCCCAGTCGCCGGGATCAAAGGACACGAGTTCCCACGCATCGGGCGGCAGCTGGTCCAGGGAGAACCGGGTGCTGATGCCAAGCAGCGGGACAGTCTGGTCGGACCGCAGCACTACACGCACGGTTTCCTGTGCCGGGAGAACGGGCAGTGTTTTTGTTAATATGGTTTTTGAGGCGATTTTTTGCGTGCCTGACGCTACGGTCTGTCCGAAATTGCGTCCGATGGCCAGCAAGTCACGATATCCGACGCGACCGTCACCGTCCGTGTCGGCATGGGCGGTACTTTCAGGCACCCAGCGGACCACCGGTTGCGGGGCCCAGTTGATCCGTTGCGGGATGCGCTCGGGACCGGTCGACATCCAGTAGAAGGCCAGGTTCAGCACGTCGGCTTCCGTCACTGTCCCCATTCCGC
>SKYY01000115.1 GCA_007127665.1 Balneolales bacterium
CATCCCATGGGGTCCCGAACCGGGCGTTGGGCGTATCCTCAAGAAAAAATTGACGGCTGACGGCAAAGCTTACCCGCTCCAAACGGACCAGAAGGGAGAAATCGTAGGTTCCCACGTGATTCTGGAACTGGTTGCCAAGCTGGCCGCCGGGCAAGATTTCGGGAGAGTCGGCGCTTCGCGCAAAAAAGATGTCGCGAAAGGCACTGAACCCCGCGGGCGCCCGTCCAAACTGGGGATTCACTCCGCCCCACTGCGCAAAATGCTTGAGGCCACCCTGCGGCACCACCGGACTCCGATCGTTGAACAGCCGGAGGTACAGATGTTTTTGGTGCAGAAAAGGACGCTCCAGAAACAAATGATCCTCTTTGCGCAGCCAGCCGTGGGCAAAGGAGGCATGGTATTCGACTATGCCGTGCGTACCGGGAACCGCCTGGAAGCCGTTGGTGGCCAGCGTAATTTTGGTGATCGGACGGGCGTTGAGGGACACATCGGCTGTACCAGTGGAGAGTTCGGGGTGTACAAATCCGAAGTGTTCCCGTTTGCGGCCGGCCCAAAGCACAAAAGAGCCGTATCCCACCTGTACATAGGCCTCCTGGAACCGAAGCGATGCGTCGTCCGCGCCGCGAAGCATGACGTCGGCGCCCGTGGAAAGCGTGATGCCGGACCGGTACTGCCTGTGCCAGCCCCCGAAAAGATGCATGGCCGCGTTGGCGGTGAACGGGTACAGCTCACCGTGGCGGTTGGAATAGATCCAGAAAGGCAGTTGTCCCTGAGAGGCACCGGCCATCTGCAAGCGGAATCCGAGTGCGACCTGGTCGGGTCCCCTGTGCCCTGACATGCCCTGATCGGAAACCCTGACTGGGATGGATTCGACAAGCATCGCCGGCATGGTAACATTGTAAACGGGGGGATTGTGCTCGTCAGAGTGTGCAGCTTTGCTCGGATTTGCAGCCTTGCTGGGAAGGGCCCCCTCTTCCGAATGTACCATCCCGCCGGATGTTGCAGTCTCACCGGCAGCAACCAGGCCGGGGAAAACTGCAACAAACGCAAGCAGTACTATCAGGCGGCATGCCCGTGCGATACTGCTTGTCGGCAAAGGGATATCGGATGGTCGGTATGGCATAAATGGCTTTGTTGTGGCTCAGGGGGAAGCCACGGCTTCAAGACGGCGCATACCGTTCAAGATACGCTAATGCCTCTCTTTTCGCCATGTAAAAATCTGGACTGGTTAGGCAACCCGGCTTCAAGCCCCGTTTTTCACTCCTTCCGATGGGGCGGCACGAAATCAAAATAGTGCAAGGTCCCTGTTTCCTGGAAAGTAAAGATACGTCAGCTATCCGATACAGATACGTCAGCTATCCGATGCAGATACCTCTCCTCTCCTCTCCTCTCCAATCCAATCCAATCCTATCCTATCCAAACCTCGCGTCTCCCTTTTTAATTGCACATCAGGCACTTCTTTGCTACATTCAAAGACAGTTTTCTTAATTAGTTAGCTGTTAGCGAGCGATATCAAGCGCCTGAACTGCCTGTTCCGTTTTCGAATTTTTTGTTCGCGGGGAACTGCGGGACTGCTATTTTGAAAATGTTTGAGCAAGGTTGATGTTTGCTTGGTTTGTCAACCGCGTGCTCACCATTCGATACAACTTGCAACGTACTTATTGTCATAATCAGGGAGTCACTGATGGAATTATATTTTCATGCCGGACTAAACAAGGCGGGGTCCACTTATGCCCAGGAGCTGATGTCCTTCAATTACGAGAAGCTGTTGCAGTCCGGCATATATTATCCAAACCCCAAAGTTGTCAACTCGATCGCGCGCAATTCTCCCGGAAATGCACTGGCATTCACAAAGGCGATTCAAGCAGGCCAGTTGAAAAACGCGACCCATTTTCTTCAGAATCATGTAACGTCCGCGAAGAAGAACAACTGCTCACGATTGTTGCTCTCCAACGAAAGTCTGTATCACGAACTTGTCGATCATGAAAAACTTGCAGGTTTTGAGGCGATCTGCAAGGACACCGGCATTACCAATATCAAAGTGTTGTTGATTTTCAGGGATCCTGTTTCCCATGCGCTCTCCGCGTACAACCACCGAGCCGGATCCAACCAGATCCCTCCGTTCCCTCAATGGGTTAGAAACGGACTGTCCTACGAAGGAGCGAGCTATGAAAAAGGAAAGACGGGCTATGAATTCTGGGAGGAGATAACAAAATTCCACAACAATCTGAAGGCGTTTGAAAATCTTGGAGTGGAGTTTGCCGCCTACAGCAGTGATGTAACGGACACCATAGAGAAGTTCTGCGGCATTCCGCTGGACAGGCCGCCACTTACAGTCTCTAATGTATCACTCAACTGTATTGAGGCGGAACTGTTGCGCATCATGGGTGGTACACGCCCGAAATACGTCCGGGAGTTATGGCGGCGCTTGAAAGAGCTGCCCCGGAATGAAAAGGCACCCGATAACTATCTGCGATATAAAAATCAGGTCGCTGTGCATGAGTGCAGCTCCGAGATTGCGCCTGTTCTTGCAAAACTCAGAGAATTATTGGATGACGACCAGTTTGCCCGTGCCCCCGTGGAATCACCAACCGCATTATTCGACAAGCAGGAGGAGCCCTACCTTTTGCTTTCCAGATCGCAACTTGAAGTCCTCATGTCCTTGTTTGATGAGAATCCTGCAGAGCACAACCTGTTTGCAAGAATAAAAAAGCGAATTTCAAAAGGAGTGCCTTATTCACTAAGGTACCGCATCAAGGCCCTGTTTGGTCGTACATAGCAGCAAAGAAACAGAAATCTCAACTATTACTTGATTCTTAGCTAAGCGTAACGCCTTTTTGAGTGATTTTTTTCGTCAGATTCGGGACAGAACGAGATCTACCGCATCATCGACACTCATGTTGTCGGTGTCAATCTGAAGTTCCGGTTTATCGGGGGCCTCGTGCCCGGCATCGAAGCCGGTCAGCCCGGTTATTTTGCCCTCACGTGCTTTTTTATACAACCCTTTCGGATCCCGCTCTTGCGCTGTTTGTGTCAAACAAGTGACATGGATTTCGATGAAGCGGCCTTCCGGAAGCAGTGCTCGAACAAGGTCGCGATCCGCTTTGTATGGCGATACAAAGGTGCACAGCACTATGTTCCCGTGTTCAAAGAAGAGGCGCGCCACTTCGCCGACACGGCGGATGTTTTCAGCGCGGTCTTCCGGGCTGAATCCAAGATCGCTGCAGAGACCGTGACGCAGCTGATCACCGTCCAGCAGCATCGTCTGTCTGCCTTGCTCCCACAACCGTTTTTCAAGCGCCCTTGCGACGGTGCTCTTTCCCGATCCCGATATTCCGGTGAACCAGACTACTTTTGCTGTTTGTTTTGCGCGTTCTTCACGCACCTCCCTGGGAATGTTCCAGGGTTCCCAGACCGCTTCCGGAGAGTGCTTTTTTCCTGCCCGGTGAAGGGACACGTCATCTGTACGATCGGGTTTGATCGGTTCCGTTGAGGGTGGCCGGATCATGCCAGCGGCTACGGTTACCTTGGTGGCCGGATCCATGATGATGAAACTGCCGGTTTCGTTGTTCAGTTTGTAAGGATCCGCAAACAGCGGCTGTGAAGTGACGAGTCGTAACCGGCCAATTTCGTTCAGGCCAAGCGTCTCGTCGTTTTCACGATGAAACGTGTTTACATTCATCCGGTAAAGAAGCGCCTGGGGAATCACCTGCACCGTCCGGGTTGTATGCATCAACAGATATTTTTTTCCGATGGTCATGGACTGCTCGTGCATCCAGCAGACCTGTGCCTCAAATTCACTGCGTATTTGCGGCACATTGTTCTTCCTGACGATCATGTCCCCTCTGCTGATGTCCAGTTCATTGGCCATGGTCAGTACAACGGACTGTCCGGCCGAGGCACTGTCCACTGTTTTCTGATCCGACCAGATCTCTTTCACCCTGCTCTCACGCATCGACGGCAACACAATAATCTCATCTCCCTGCCGGACCGTCCCGGAGCTGATGGTCCCGGAAAACCCGCGAAAGCTCTGATTCGGGCGAAGCACATATTGCACCGGCAGGCGGAAATCAATTGTGTTTTTCCTTGAGCCGATCTTGACGTTTTCAAGGGTATGCAACAGCGTAGACCCATTGTACCACGGCATGTTTTCGCTTTTGTTGACGATGTTGTCCCCGAGCAGCGCTGAAATGGGAATGAACGTGATGTTATCGACATCAATCCGTTCGGAGATTTCATCGAATTCCTTTTTGATCTCCAGGAACCGTTCCTCACTGAAATTGACCAGGTCCATCTTGTTCACGGCAACCACAAGGTGCGGGATCTGCAGCAGTGAAGAGATGAAGGCGTGCCTGCGTGATTGCGTGGTGATCCCGTTTTTGGCATCGATCAGAATGATGGCCAGGTCGGCGGTGGAGGCACCGGTGACCATGTTCCGGGTATACTGCTCATGACCCGGCGTGTCGGCAATGATGAACTTGCGCCTTGGAGTAGCAAAATACCGGTAGGCCACATCAATGGTGATCTTCTGTTCGCGCTCCGCGCGGAGTCCGTCGGTAAGCAGGGCCAGATTGACGCCATCTTCACCGGTCATTTGGCTGGTGCGCTCGATGGCTTCCATCTGATCCTCGAATATGGACTTGGAATCGTACAGGAGCCGGCCGATGAGCGTGCTTTTCCCATCGTCCACCGAGCCGGCCGTGGTGAAGCGGAGAAGGTCCATGTTGAGGTACGCGCTGGATGAAAAATTCTGTTGCATCTTTTTAAAACAATTTGGATTGATATGGACAGAATGAACTCACATGAGAGGATTCAATCATGCCTCTGTGTGACAGAGGGCAACTGTCATGTTCGTTTCATTTAAATATTCAAGTATTGTGTTTTTGTGTAAATAGCGTTCAGCATTTACTGACAGCTAATTTCTTGTGTGTGTTTCCATTCGAAAGATTTGCCGATCAGAAATAGCCTGCACGTTTGCGATCTTCCATGGCGGTTTCGCTACGCTTGTCATCATGGCGGTTGCCTCGCTCGGTATTGCGTGCGGCGGCTACTTCCTGAATGATCTCTTCCAGAGTGGAAGCTCGGGAGATGACCGCACCGGTACAGGTAGCATCACCAATGGTGCGAAAGCGCACCACCATCTCTTCGGCTTTCTCCTCAGGATATTTCTGAATGAACGGGCAGTCATCGAGCAGTGTGCCTCTGCGGTTGAAGACTTTCCTGCGGTGCGCAAAGTAGATTTGAGGGATCTCTATCTGCTCCATGGCGATGTACTGCCAGACATCCATCTCGGTCCAGTTGCTTATCGGAAACACCCGAAACTGCTCTCCCTGATTCTTGAGTCCGTTGTAGAGACTCCAAAGTTCGGGGCGCTGCTTTTTGGGATCCCACTGACCGAATATGTCGCGATGGGAGAAAAACCGCTCCTTGGCGCGCGCTTTTTCCTCATCCCGTCGACCGCCTCCCAGGGCCGCATCAATCTGATGCTTTTTCAGGGTTTCCAGCAGCGTGACGGTCTGCAATGCGTTCCGGCTTGCTTCCGGACCGGTTTCTTCTTCCACCAAACCCTGGTCGATGCTCTCCTGCACCAGTCCGACAATCAACCGCACGCCCAGTTTTTCCACCAACTCATCCCGAAAGATCAGCGTCTCCGGAAAATTGTGTCCTGTATCGATATGGATAAGCGGAAAAGGGATCTTGGCTGGGAAGAAAGCCTTTTTTGCCAGATGCACCATGACAATAGAATCCTTACCCCCGGAAAAAAGGAGACCCGGCCGTTCAAATTGCGCGGCCACTTCACGCATGACGTGAATGGCCTCGTTTTCAAGTACTTTCAGATGTGATGCTGTCATAACAATTAATGATAATTATTTGTGAATTTTTTTTCAGGTCCAGCGCCAGCTAACGATGGCAACGGTCAGAATCATGAGAATAACCGTGACCGGAAAACCTGTGCGCAGGTAATCGTTAAACTTGTACTGGCCGGCACTCATGACCATCAGATTGGTCTGATAGCCTATTGGTGTAAGGAAGCTTGCAGAAGAAGCTATAGCCACTGTGATCGCTACCGCATGCGGATCCATTCCGGCTTCGATGCCCGCGACAAGCGCTAAGGGAAGCATGAGCACGGCTGCAGCGTTATTGGTCACCAGTTCGGTAAGGATATTGGTCATGAAGTATAGCGCGGCAATAAGCATCACCATCCCGAAAACCTGTGTCTGTTCCAGGATGAGACTGCCTGCCGTACGGGCAATTCCGGTGACTTCAAGCGCTTGCCCAACCCCGATTGCTGCTGCAATGACCAGCAGAATGGGCAAGTTGACCGCTCCGAGCACCTCTCCGCGCTTTACGATTCCGGTGAGCAAGACGGCCAAGGCCGCCATCAGGGCCGCTGCAACCATCGGCAAGATACCCAAAATAACCAACAGGATCATTGCCAAAACGATGATAAGCATCATCGGGGCCTTTTTACTCATGGGCAGGTTGTGATTGCCTTTCCTTGAAACAAGGTAAAACTCTGTTGTATCCTTGTTCCACTTCTCGTCGAACCCGGGTTTGGCCTCGATGAGCAGCAGGTCTCCTGCTTTCACAGGCACCCGGCCAAGGGCACC
>SKYY01000184.1 GCA_007127665.1 Balneolales bacterium
ATTGATGAACAGGATCTGGAGGATGCGGTCCGCGATCTGATCAACGTCGGTCTTGACAAGATCGAAGGTTATATCCCGGTTGCGGAGTACGAAAAATGGCTGGCTGACAACAACGCCGCCGTTGCCATACCGCACCTCGATTTCGAGAAGGCCGGTGACAAGCTGCTGAGCGGCGATGTGCACGTGCTGGATGTGCGGAAGGCTTCGGAGTTCTCCGAGGGACACATTGACGGTGCCCGGAACATTCCGCATACCCGGCTGCTTGAGCGGATCGACGAAGTGGATCCCAAAGGCAAAACCGTCTATGTACACTGTTCTGCCGGTGGCCGCTCTGCCGTAGCTGCCGCGCTGGTTCAGCGTTTCGGCCACGATGTTGCCTATGTGGACGGTGAGTTCGGTCCCTGGTTCAACAAGAAAGAAGAAGTCGCCGGCTGATTTCGGTGGCGCTGGAAATGAAAGGGCTCCGGACTCATCCTCCGGAGCCCTTTTTGTACCGGTTAAACAATCCGCAAATACACTTAAATACACCGTAATACACCGTTCAAATAATCTCCCGTTAAACTTTTTATCCCGGGCAAAGAATCATCCAATGCTCTTTCCCGGTTAGATAATCTTCCATTAGACTTTCTATCCTGCGCAAATAGTCTTCCAACACACCCTTTTTTATAAACCAACAGAATTTTCAAGTTTTGAAACGTTTTTTCCCCATACTGACATGGCTTCCCGGCTATCATTCCGGGATGTTCCGGGGTGATCTTGCCGCCGGCCTCACCGTTGGGGTCATGCTCATCCCCCAGGCCATGGCCTATGCCCTGATTGCAGGCATGCCACCGGTCTACGGGCTTTATGCGGCGCTGGTTCCGCTGCTGCTGTATGGCGTACTTGGCACCTCGCGTCAGCTTGGGGTGGGACCTGTTGCCGTGGTTTCGCTTCTTGTAGTTGCCGGAGTGGCCGATCTGGCCGAGCCCGGAAGCACCGAATACGTGCAATTGGCCATACTGCTGGCCTTTATGGTCGGGGTGATCCAGCTGCTGATGGGACTGCTTCGCATGGGTTTCCTGGTGAATTTTCTTTCCCATCCAGTCATTACGGGATTCACCGCGGCAACGGCCCTGATCATTGCCTTCAGCCAGCTGCATCATCTGCTGGGCGTATCCATAGAAAGCTCAAAACATATCCACACGGTCTTGCTTCAGCTGTTTGAGAATCGGGGGGAGATCCATTCCGGAACGGCTCTGCTTGGTTTTGGTGCTGTTGCACTCATCTACGCCATCAGGAAATGGCAGCCGCGCATACCCGGTGCGCTGGTCGTGGTGGTGATCGGAATCGTGCTGGTGGCGGTAACGGGGTGGGATCAGCGTGGCATCCGGATTATTGGGGAGGTGCCCTCCGGGCTTCCTGCATTTGCGTTGCCCATGTTTGATATCGATGCCGTTTATAAGTTGCTGCCCATGGCTTTTGCCATCTCGCTGGTCGGGTTCATGGAATCCATTGCGGTGGCCAAATCCATCCACGCCCGGCACCGTGATTACAAGCTTGACGCCAATCAGGAACTGGTGGCCCTCGGATCGGCCAACCTGGGCGGTTCGCTGTTCCAGGCCTTTCCGGTCACCGGCGGGTTTTCCCGTTCGGCCGTCAACGATCAGGCCGGGGCCAAATCGGGCATGGCCAGCATCATCAGCGCCCTGATGATCGGCCTGACCCTGCTTTTCCTGACGCCACTGTTTTATTATCTGCCCAATGCCGTGCTTGGCGCGATCATCATTACGGCGGTGATCGGCCTTATAGATACAAAGGAGATCCGGTTTTTGTGGAATACCCAGAAAGAGGACTTTGCCATGATGGCCATCACCTTCCTGGTGACGCTGCTGCTGGGCATCGAGGAGGGAATCCTCACCGGTGTTGTGGCTTCGCTGGGCGTGGTGATCTACCACAGCAGCAAACCGCACGTGGCACCGCTCGGGCAGCTGCCCGGGACCCGCGTGTACCGCAATTTGAACCGGTTTGAGGAAGCCGGTGATCGGAAGGATGTGCTGGTTATCCGCTATGACGCGCCCCTTTTCTACGCCAACGCCGAACATTTCAAGGAAACGGCGGAGTCGTTCATCGCACAAAAAGGTCCGGGGCTCAAACTGGTGGTGCTGGACGCATCCGGCATGAACTCGATCGATACCACGGGTATACACGCGCTGGCATCACTGGAAAATGAGCTGCGGAACAAAGGCATCCAGCTGCGCATGTCCGCAGTGCACGGACCGGTGCGCGACCTGCTTGAAAGGAGCAGGTACTACAAGTCCGAAGATGAGGAGAGGCTTTCCCACATGGAAGTTCATGATGCCGTAGAGGCCTTTGACCGCGGCGGCCAAGACACTCAGTCTGGTTAAAATGGTGGAAACCTTTCTTAAGGATGTGACAGGTCACAGAGGCCGGGCATCCTTGGTGCAGGCAATGGCACGCAAAGAGTTGCAAAAATACGATTTTGAATCCAACATAAATATCTATATATTTCGTATATAGTATATGTATATAACTTTATATCTAATTCCTGGTACGAATCGATGCTTGATTTGAACACTGGTGTGCACAAGCTGGAGCGTTGCGCTTCGGTGCTTAAGGCGATTGCACACCCCATCCGAATAGCCATCATTGAACTGCTGGAACAGCATGAAAAGCTCTCGGTGTCGGAGATCCATGAACAGCTCAACCTGGAGCAGGCCGTCGCCTCGCACCATCTGGGCATCCTGAAAAACAAGGGCGTGCTGGTATCCTACCGGGATGGCAAAAACATGCTTTACGAACTCAAACACCGTCAGATCACACAGATTATCGAGATCATGGAGCGCTGCAGCACGGTCTGACCCGGCCTGGTGGCCTGGTGCTGAACGGCAACCCAAACGCTGAACGGCAACCCAAACGCTTTACAGCAACCCAAAGGCTGAACGGCAACCCAAAGGCTTTACAGCAACCCAAAGGCTTTACAGAACCCAAACGCGTTATAATGAACGGCAGGGATCTCTTTGATGATTCGCAACCTGAAGGTACAGGCGGCGCGTCCCGCTCGCAGCCACTCGCCACGCGCATGCGTCCTGTTTCCGTGGAGGAATTTGCCGGACAGAAGCACCTGGTGGGTGAAGGCAAGCTGCTGCGCCGCATGATCGAAAGCGGCCGTATCGGTTCCATGATCTTTTACGGTCCGCCCAGCAGCGGCAAAACCACGCTGGCCCATGTCATTTCCCGCGAGATCGATGCCGATTTTGTGATCCTCAACGCGGTGCTGGACGGTGTCAAGGAGTTCCGCGACGTGGTGCGCCAGGCCGGTGAACAGCGCAAGCTCTACCATAAAAAGACCATCCTGTTCGTCGACGAGATCCACCGATGGAACAAGGCGCAGCAGGACGCGTTGCTGCCGCACATCGAATCCGGGCTCATCACCCTCATCGGGGCCACCACACTCAATCCCTTCTACTCCCTCGTGGGACCGCTCCTTTCCCGGTGCCAGCTCTTCGAACTTCATCCCTTCGATGCCGATGACATCCGCCTGCTGCTCAAACGTGCCCTTCTGGACTCGGAGCGCGGACTCGGATCCTACACTGTCACGGTGACCGACGAGGCCGTAGACTACTTCACGGAGTATTCCGGTGGTGACATCCGTCATGCGCTCAATGCGCTGGAGATGGCGGTGCTTACCAGTCCGGAGAACGAAGAGGGGCTTCGCCGGGTGGATGTGGACGTTGCCCGGGAATCCATCCAGAAAAGATATCTGCGTTATGACCGCACCGGCGACGAACATTATCACTACGCCTCGGCCATGATCAAGTCTTTGCGCGGATCGGATCCCGATGCCTCGTTGTACTGGCTCACGGCGATGCTGGAAGGCGGGGAGGATCCCCATTTCGTTTTCCGCCGCCTGCTGATTTTTGCTTCGGAGGATGTGGGCCTGGCCGATCCGCATGCGCTTGCCGTGGTCAACAGCGCTCACGAGGCCTTCGAGAAATGCGGTATGCCCGAGGGGTTCTATTTCCTGTCCCATGCCTGCCTGCACCTGGCTCTGGCGCCGAAAAGCAACAGTACAGGCGCCATCTTCGCAGTAGCCCGGGAGCATCGGGAACAGGGCACGAAGCCGGTTCCCGATCATCTGCGGGACAAAACCGCCAATTCCAAAAAAGCCCGTTATCTGGATACGGACAATGCCTCGGACGACTATAAATATCCGCATGACTATCCGGAACACTGGGTGGAACAGCAGTACCTTCCGGACCGGCTGAAGTCGGCGCAATGGTACAAACCCGGCGACCAGGGACTGGAAGCGAAACGCTGGCAGCGCCTGTACCGCATCCGTGAGGGAAGCACCGGTGCAGATCGTATGCAGAAGAAACCGGCGAAGCGATGAAAAGCTCCGGGAACGAAGCAACCTGATGTTTAAGGGGGGAAGAGACGGAAAAGCTGCTATTGGAATAAATGTCCGGACTAAAAAGTGAAGACGCCACTCTGCTTTTAGACAGAATGGCGTCTTGGCACATGTCCCTGATTTACTACTCTATATTGCCTTTGTGAAGGATTTTATGCGTCTGAAAGTTTGGAGCCAGTGTTATTTTGCCTCGGAACCGGCCGCAGAGACGGTAGGATCGATCATGGCAAAATTCGGATAGGCGCCAACTCCATGTTCCGAGAGATCGAGGCCGCGTTTTTCGTATTCCACTGAGACACGAACGCCCATGATTGCCTTTATGGCTGCGAAAACACCGAGCGAGAAGAGGAATGTGGTCCCGAAAATGGCCAGTATTCCCAGAAGCTGTACGCCTATGGTCGCAGCCGGTGAGAAGATGGCCACGGCAAGCGTACCCCAGATGCCGCAAACACCGTGAACGGAAATGGCGCCAACGGGATCGTCGATTTTAAATGCATCGAACATGAGGATCGCTCCCACTACGATGGCACCAGCGATACCGCCCACCAGGGCCGCCGACAGCGGTGAAATCACGTCAGCTCCGGCGGTTATGCCGACCAGTCCGGCCAGAATGCCGTTAAGTGCCATGGAAGCATCCAGCTTTTTCAGTGCAACACGAGCGGTGAGCATGGCGGCAAGGGCGCCGGCAGAAGCCGCGATGGCGGTTGTTACGAACACATAAGAGACGGCTGCCGGATCGGCACTGAGCACCGAGCCGCCGTTAAAGCCGAACCAGCCGAACCAGAGCAGGAAAACCCCAACGGTGGCCAGCGGAACACTGTGTCCGGGGATGGTGCTGACTTTGCCGTTGACATACTTGCCAAGACGGGGGCCGAGGATGATCACGCAGGCCAGTCCAGCAGCCCCGCCAACGCCATGCACGAGTGTGGAACCGGCAAAATCATAGAACCCGAGCTGGTCGAGCCAACCGCCACCCCAGACCCAGCTGCCGGTGACGGGATAGCAAAAGGCCAGGAGCAGTGCACCAAAGATCATGAACGCCGAAAGCTTTACGCGCCCGGTCACACAACCGGAAACAATGGTCGCTGCTGTAGCGGCAAACATGGCCTGAAAGATGAAATCACTGTAAATGGTCATCTGCTCCCCATATGCCGGTGTGAGCATGCCTACAGGATCCGCGGCATCAAATCCGATTCCCAATCCACCCAGGCCAAGAAATCCATTGAAATCACCCGGATACATGAGCTGAAAACCGATGACCCCATAGGTGAGGATCCCGGCAGTCAGGATAAAAACATTCTTGTAAATCACATTGATGGAGTTTTTGCCCTGCGTGAACCCGCTTTCGACCGTTGCAAATCCAAGATGCATGATGAAAACCATGGCGGCAGCAAGAAGAATCCAGAGATTGTCGATTACGAAAGCGGCATAGGCTTCGGATGAGCGAAACGCCTCCATGCTTTCATACGCCGTCTCCGCTGCGAATGACAAAGCAGGTATGCAAAGAAGCAGAAGAAGCGTCAAGCCTGGAAAACCGGCCCGAATCGGTAACATTCGTGATTTCATATATTTTTCTGTTTTTGTTAAAGTTTTGAAATGGTCACCCTTTCGATGACGGGGATAAATATTAAGCCAATTTTTTTTAAATGCAATAGTTTTTTAATTAAAAAATACATTTTAGCTTAATTATTTACTTATATAAATCAAAAAAGCGCTTTTTATTAGGGATAAAACTTTTGATGTCACAATGAATTATAGGAGAGTACGTTGCGTTTCCTTTGGTGAAATAGACAGATATCATACCGGAAATCAGACGTGTGAAACACGCACAATGGCCTCCTTTTGATGCACAGGGGCAAGAATAAACCGGTCATAAAATGGCGTAAGGCCTTGGAAATCCAAAGATTTAAACACATGAAAACTATTAGCATACTCAGTGCAACAGACCGGCCCGGGTCGGTCGCTCTCAAAGTCTCCAACTATATTAAACCGTTGTATGAAGCTCAGGGGGTTAAAGCCCATGTGGTGAGCCTGGAGGATTTTCCGCTGGACGAAGTCATGGGCGGGAAATACGGCAAGGAGTTGCCTCGGGTGGAGGAATTCCGCAAACAGGTCATTGATGCTGACGGAATAGTTATGGTAATACCGGAGTATAACGGTTCGTTTCCCGGTA
>SKYY01000205.1 GCA_007127665.1 Balneolales bacterium
ATGTCCATTTTGAACCGGTCGCCACTGGGCGGGAAAAGGGCAAGTAGCAGCCACCAGGCAAAGACCAGCATGATGATGACCAGCGGGGCAGCCACTATGATCCAGTCCGTGAAGGAGATGGATATTCCGTAATCCGTCAGTGCCGCGATAACAATAGCGTTGGGCGGTGTACCGATGGGTGTGGTGATACCGCCGATGTTTGCGGCAATGGGAATGGAGAGCGCCAGTCCGAACTTGAACCGGTCCCCGGGCTCCAGCTGGGCAATGATCGGCAGGATCACGGTGACCATCATGGCGGCGGTGGCGGTGTTGCTCATGAACGCGGAGAGAGCCGCTGTGACAAGCATCAGCCCCAGGATGATGAAACGGGGTTTGGAACCGAACGGTGCCAGCAGATAACGGGTCAGGTTCTTGTCCAGATTGTATTTGACCGATGCCTCCGCCAGCATGAATCCACCAAGGAAGAGAATGATGATCGGGTTGGCCAGGGTGCCAAGATAGTCGGTGTAATTGTTGGGCTGGTAGTTGACAAGGCGATGCCCCGTATCGGCCACGATCTTCTGGTCGGCGGAAAGCTCTTCACTGTATACAATGATATGCCTTCCATTGCGCTCGACAACATCCACCCGGACCGCTTCCGTTTTCCCGGGTTCTGTTATCACAAGTACGGTGTCACCATCCTTGAGTGCACTTGTGGGTATCTGCCACGTGTGCTCCCGAATTTCTGCAGGTTCAGCGGATGGGAGCTCGGTATCCATGTACATGGGGCCCTGCGCACTGAGCAGAAGGATCTGCAGGAAGATGACCAGCATGGATGTGGCGTAGATGGGTATGGGTTCGAACATCCAGAAGATCGCTGCCATGAGAAAGATCCCGAGTCCTATCTGGCCCGCAAAAGACAATGTGCCAAGCGGAAGCAGGAATGGCAGAATCAGCCCGAAGATGCCCAGAAACAGTCCTGTAATCTGAATGGTTGTTAGACCGGATGAGCCCGATTTCATATTGCTTAACTTGTTAAAAATACGTGTTTTTGACGTTACGGTTATAGTACGCTATCTATTTGAATGAATTATGAAGCGGACAGGCGCGCAGGCCGCCCGGATCCCGGGCAGGGGGCCAATCCGCGCCGCTCCGGCGGTACCGGCACCGCACCCGGCAATATCAATGCGTATTTTGTTAGAATTTTTCATGAATTGGTGGTACATTTACGAAGCAAAAGCCAAGATATATCCAGTGGATATTATAGAAGGTATTTCCAGAAGGACTGCATCCGACCGGACCTCAGCAAACTATTGTGAGCGGCGGCAGCGCATGTCCCGAAAGTCCGGAAAGACCATGGATATTATTATTATATGTGGTCTTATCCTTAAGGCAATACCAATTTGGAAGTTACTAACTACAATCGGGTAATACTATGACGAACAAGGTGAAATATGTATATGTTTTTGGTGGCGGAAAAGCAGACGGCGACCGCACCATGAAAGAGCTGCTTGGTGGAAAAGGTGCCAATCTGGCGGAAATGAGTCGGACCGGGTTGCCGGTTCCTCCGGGTTTGACGGTCACCACCGAAGCCTGTGACCATTATTATAAAAACAACGAGCAGTGGCCGGAAGGCCTCGATGAGCAGCTCAGGGAGGGCATCGCTTTCCAGGAAGAGCAGATGGGGGCAAAACTGGGCGATCCCCAAAACCCGCTTCTGCTGTCGGTGCGCTCCGGTGCCGCGGCCTCCATGCCCGGGATGATGGACACCGTACTGAACCTGGGTCTCAATGATGAAGTGGTAGAAGGACTTGCCGAAAAGACCGGCAACGAACGTTTTGCGTTTGACAGCTATCGCCGCTTTATCGACATGTTCGGTGACGTGGTTATGGGTGTTTCCCATGACCTGTTTGAAGAGGCCATGGAAAAACTTAAAGAAGAGAAGGGCATCGAAAATGACACCGATCTGTCTGCAGAAGATCTCAGGGAGCTGGTGGATCGTTTCAAAGCCATTTACCGCAAAAAAACCGGCTTCATGTTCCCATCCGATCCGATGGAGCAGCTTCGCTATTCCGTTAATGCGGTCTTCGGATCGTGGATGGCAGACCGTGCCGTGAGATATCGCCAGATCAACAAGATCACCGGCTTGATTGGGACCGCCGTGAACGTCCAGGCCATGGTTTTCGGCAATATGGGAGATACCAGCGGCTCGGGAGTTCTGTTCACCAGGAATCCCAGTACCGGCGAGAACAAGCTTTATGGCGAATACCTGAAAAATGCCCAGGGTGAAGATGTTGTGGCCGGAATACGCACGCCGAAGGATATTTCCGAGCTGAAAAACGACATGCCTGATGTCTATGACAAACTGGTGAAGCATACCCAGGAGATCGAGAAAGCATATCAGGATATGCAGGATATCGAGTTCACGATCCAGGAGAGGGAGCTTTACATCCTCCAGACCCGCAATGGCAAGCGCACAGGCGCCGCTGCCCTGAAAATTGCCGTTGATTTTGTGGAAGAGGGACTCGTTTCCAAGGAAAAAGCAGTCAGACAGCTTGTCACCACCACGCATCTCGACCAGCTGCTCCATCCCCAATTCGACGAAAAAGCCATCACCGAGAAAGAGGTTATCGGCAAGGGGTTGCCCGCCTCTCCCGGCGCCGCCGTCGGACGCGTATACTTTACTCCCCAGGAAGCCGAAGAGGCACATGAAGCAGGAGAAAAAGTGATCCTGGCACGGGTCGAAACAAGCCCGGATGACGTCGGCGGCATGCACGTGGCCGAGGGGATCCTTACCTCCCGCGGAGGCATGACCAGCCATGCGGCCGTTGTGGCGCGCGGATGGGGCAAGCCCTGCGTCGCCGGATGTGACGAGATCGTCATCAATTACAAATCCAAATCCATGACCGATGGCAAGCAGACCATCAACCAGGGCGACTGGGTCTCCATCAACGGAACTACCGGCGAGGTTGTGCTCGGACAGCTGCCGCTTGAGCCGCCCAAGATGAGTGACGACTTCCAGACGTTCATGGAATGGGTGGATACGTTCCGCACCATGAACATTCGCACCAATGCCGACCGCGGCGAAGATGCGACCAAAGCCAGAGAGTTCGGTGCCGAGGGAATCGGCCTGTGCCGTACCGAGCACATGTTCTTTGAAGGCGAGCGGATCATCGATGTGCGCCGCATGATCATGAGCGACAAGGAAGAGGACAGGCGAAAGGCCCTCGAAAAACTGCTTCCCTACCAGAAGCAGGATTTCATGGAGATCTACGAGGCGCTTGACGGACTGCCTGTAACTATCCGCCTGCTGGATCCCCCGCTTCACGAATTCCTCCCCCATGATGAGGATGAGATGAAGACCCTTGCCAAACAGCTTGATATGAGCTTTGAGAAGGTGAAAGGCCGCGTATCCGTCCTTCAGGAAGCCAACCCCATGCTGGGACACCGCGGATGCCGCCTGGGTATCACCTTCCCCGAGATCACGGAAATGCAGACCCGCGCCATTATTGAGGCTGCCATTGAGGTGCAGGACAAGGGCATGAAGGTCTTTCCCGAGATCATGGTACCGCTGATCGGAACCGCTGAGGAGTTTGAAGATCAGAAAGCGGTTATCAAGACCACGGCCGACCAGGTCCTGGAAGAGACCGGCAAGAAGGTGGAATATCTTATCGGTACCATGATCGAGGTGCCGAGGGCGGCACTCACGGCCGATGAGATCGCCCCGCTGGCCGATTTCTTCTCGTTTGGAACCAATGACCTGACCCAGATGGCATTCGGGTTCAGCCGCGACGATATCGGCAAATTCCTGCCGGAGTATCTTGACAAGAAGATCCTCATCAATGACCCGTTCCAGACACTGGATCAGAAAGGTGTCGGCAAACTGGTGTCCGAGGCGGTCACCCTTGGCAAGGAAGCCAAGCCGGATATCAAACTTGGTATCTGTGGTGAGCACGGAGGAGACCCGGAGTCCATCGCCTTCTGCCACAAACAGGGGCTGAACTACGTATCATGCTCGCCATTCCGTGTTCCGATTGCACGACTGGCAGCGGCACAGTCGGCTCTGCAGGAGAAAAGCGAATAGTGCCGGACCGGCGGCTGGATCCCTCCCCGCAGGAAGGTATTCCTGCCGGTTATACCAAATGAAAAAAGCACCCGTCAATGCTGACGGGTGCTTTTTTTTTGTATGGTGCGCCCGGCAGGGCGCATCCACCACGATGTAATCAAATGCCCATAACCGGGCATACTACCCGCCACACAGGAGCCTGATCAAGACCGGTCATGGAATGGCATGTGATCGCTTGAATCAAAATTTTTCACATGAACACGAATCAAAAGAACAACGAGAAAAGAATTGTGTTTTTGGCTTGTAAAATAAATACCTCATATTTTTATACCATATCCTAAGCCCATCGTATAAAGAAAGATACATGCTATTAACTGATAATTAATTAAAGCAAAAAACGCTTTCATTATTAACTATTTTTATCGAGAAAAAACCAGAATTCATACTGGTTTATATCTTTTTTTGAATTATAGAAAGAATTCTTATGTTTATTGAGATGTATCACATGGAAATTAACATGGATTTACAAATCTGCACGATTCGCCCGTAAACGGGTGAGAAATGCGTATTTGATTGAAGTGCAATTAGATACGTCAATGTCCTAGAATGATAATAAGGACAAAAATTAAAATCTAAAATAAAAAAACAGGAGAATCTCTTATGAGAATCACATTACCGTTTTTTTTAATATTCACGTTCACTTTTCTAAATGTTATCCCGGCTCAGGCCGTAACTCCCAATATGAGTCAGCAGAATCCCGGATCCTATCTGCTCTCCAATACATTCGCACCCAGCGCATCACTCAGTAATCTGGGGTATTCCGGGTCGGCCACATCAGTCGGTCACCATGAACCTTCACTGCATGTAGGCGGTGCCGTCCGATACAATCTGCTTCTTACCAACTATGAAAGCGGTACGGATGCGACCGACGGAGCTTTTACCTTTGACACGTGGCGGATCAATGTGGTCTATGACAATCCGGGTGGCATTGGCCTCAATTTTGAATACCGCTTCTACCCGACCTTCGGGACCCATTTCATCAAGCAGGGTTGGCTCGACTATTCGCTGAGCGACCTGACCGAAGTACAGCTCGGTGTGACCCAGGTGCCATTTGGTAATCTGCAGTACAACTCCAACAGCTGGTGGTTCAGCCTGGCATACTATGTCGGCCTGGAGGATGACCACGACATGGGTATCAAATTTACCCACACAACAGATAATTTCCAGCTCGACCTCGCCTACTTCTATCAGCCCGAGCCCGAGGGACCTCCGGCACAGTTCGGAACAGGTGGATCCGGGCGTTACTCCTATGACGTCATTCCCGGTGATAATGCAAGCCTGTCCGAACGCAACCAGTTCAACATTCGAGGTGCATACCTTATGGACAATGGTGAGTTCGGGGCTTCGCTGCAATACGGACAGCTTTACAACTCGGTCCTGGATCAATTCGACGGCCGGTTTGCAGCCGCCGTACACGGCAGCTTCTCGTTCGGGAACTTCACCGTAATGCCCCAATTCCTGTACTACTCCATGGATGCCGTGGATAATGACGGCCGGGATCTGAGTACGGTGTTCATGGGTGCCTACGCCATTCCGTATGAGGTTTCCACGGAAGCATGGATGGCCACACTCGGGCTGTCCTACTCCATGGATGTGGATATCGGACCTGTCACCAATCTCACCTTCTACAATGACTTCAGCTACATGGAGAACCAGGTAGGAGAAGGCAGCACCTGGCGGGCGACCGGCGACGAGCTGACCCTCGCCGACAATTTCGAAGCCACCATCCAGAATATAACCGGCTTTCTGATTTCGGCCGGACCGGTATTCACTTACGTGGATATCGCACAGGGTATCAACCAGCCCTGGCTTACTGACTTTTTCGGTGTCGGCGTAGGTCCGGGACATGAGGACCTGGGGCTGGGTGACTCCGAATACAACATCCGCTTCAACATCAACATTGGATTCTATTTCTAAACGAAAGAAATACGCATGCCGGCCGTGCGCAACCCGGCATGATGTGCCATGGCAGCTGAAAAACAGCTGTGATTTTTTTAAACGCAAAAAGAGGAAAGGAATATGCAAACGCGAAACACCACCTCATTACTTAAAAGCGGCTGGACAGCCATAGCATTTGCCGTTGTGGCTGTTCTTGGCCTGCAGGCATGTGAAGCAGAAACCGACGAAATCCGGCTTGGATACGTGCTCTGGGATTCCGAGATCGCATCCACCCATGTGGTCGCAGCTGTTATTACAGATGAGCTGGGCCATGATGTCAACCTGACGGCCGTCGATGCCGGACCGATGTGGACCGGTATGGCCCGCGGCGACTTTGATGC
>SKYY01000101.1 GCA_007127665.1 Balneolales bacterium
CGGCGGACTCACGCTCTATGCACCCGATGGTGTCTCGGCACAGGTGTTCAAGTTCGAAATGAACGGCAACGAAAATGGCCTGTTTGGCGAGCCTGAAATCATCGGACTTGACGTGGTTGATGCTGGTGCCAGCCCGGCTGTCGCGCCTCTGGCCGACGGGAGGTTCTTCTGGACTGCAAGTGGGCATAATGTACATTTCTTCGAAGCTGATGGCACTCACATCGGTCAAGTCTCCAGTGAAATCGCTGCGACCAGCTCCACCGCGCTGCGTTTCATCGGAACAGAAGGAGATGACTACCTGCTGGCAGTGTATCAGCATGGCCACGTGTCACCTGTAGGTGAAAATGAGAATATTCGCGTGGTTCGCATTCCCGGCGGCGACCTTGAGGAAGCTGTTGTGGAATTCATCACACCGTCGATGCGCGGCACGACCAACCCGAACGGCACCGGTGCAGTTGACCTGGTCCTGCTGGACAACGGTAACTTCAACCTGTTTGTCCTTGGAACCAACAACGGTATCGGCGGTTATAATGTCACACGACTTGACGTTACATTCCCCGACTACAGCAAGGAACTCGAGTTTATGCCATTGGCACAAGCCCGGGCCCTGCCTGATGGACGTATGGCCATGGTCAAAGGTATGGTCAACTCCACTGACTTCGGATTTGGTGTGGCCGACTACTTCATCCAGGATGAATCCGGCGGTCTGAACGTAACCGACTTCGTGGAAGGTGGTGCGCAGAAAGGCACAGTAGTTGAGCCCGGTGACAGCATCATCATAATGGGTGAAATCGCCACTTTCCGCAATCAGCGCAACATAGAAGTCGGAAGCTTCGAGATCACAAGCCGCGACAACCCGTTGCCCGAGCCGATCGTGATCGAGGGCTCCGATATGGTCGCTGAGTCCGAATTCCAGGGCATGCGCGTACAGCTTCGCAATATGTATATCATCGAAGAAGATATAGATGCATGGCCTGAGGACGGAGTCGACACCGGAAGTGGTGTTAACATCCGCATCACCAGCGAGGCCGAGGCCGATACGTTTGTTGTGAGACTGGCCCGTAACAACACCGCTTTCGGCGAAGGTGCGGGTCAGCCCCTGCCTCCGGCAGTATTCCATATCACTGGTACCATGGGGCAGTTTCAGCAAACAACCCAGCTGTTTCCGTTCTTTGCCGATGATATTGTACCAGCAGCCGAGATCAACTGGGCCAACCTGCAGTGGCCGCCGCAAGGGGACATTAAAGAAGGCGAAGAATTCATCGTCTACGCCCAGATTTATGTCGAAGGTATCACCGATGTTTCCGATGAAGCATCTGAGGATATCCAGGCGTGGATCGGTGTGAACACCGAGAATTTGGCGCCGACAGCAGACGGCTGGACCTGGATTGAGGCCGAATTCAATGAAGATAAAGGCAACAACCATGAATACATGGCCGATATCGGATCAGGTCTGCCCGTAGGTACGTACTACTACGTGAGCCGGTTCCAGCTTCAGGAATTCGACTTTGTCTATGGTGGATTCTCTGGCGGTTTCTGGGATGGTGAAAACAATGTCTCCGGACAACTCACCGTAGCTGAGCCGACCGATGCCGAACTGGCTGATATTCCGATGGAATTCGGAATCGATCAGAACTATCCGAACCCGTTCAACCCGGTAACCAATATCCAGTATGCCGTTCCTCAAACGGCACTTGTCACGATAGAGGTATTCAGCGTGACCGGACAACGGGTTGCAACACTGGTTAACGAAACACGTGATGCAGGCTATCATACCGTCAGCTTCGATGCAAGCAGACTCGCCAGCGGCGTGTACATCTATCGTATGCGGGCTGCCGACTTCACCCAGACGAAAAAGCTTATGCTCGTCAAGTAAGGTCTGCCTGTACTACTTTGCATGAGGTACAAAAAGGGTACTTCCCGAATTGGGAAGTACCCTTTTTCAATACCGGGTGCAGTACATCATATCCCCGATAATCCAAGTGTCTGTGATAATGCCAATAGCTTCATGAAGATTGAATAATTTGTAACAAAACTGCTGCGTTGTACTCTTATTTCCAAGGACAATCGGCATTTGATACCGAATCTTCATTTTGCAGCGATTTCCCCATAAATAGATATCAGCAATAAAACAGTGTAACCACATGAAAAACATAATTCTACAGATCTTTTTAGCATTCCTTGTTACTATTACCGGTGCTGCTTCCGTGTACTCTCAAAATGTAACCCTCGATTTCGGAGGAGATATTCAAGGAGATCCCGGAGATCAGATCACGGTTTCGGTAACAACAAGCGACCTTTCAAATTTGGATGTCAGTGCCTTTCGATTTGAGATAAGTTTTGATAACGATCTGGTTGACATCGTTACTTCTGATATTACAAGAGGCGCCTTGATACCGTCGGGGAGCGGTTTCTTCAACAGAAATGTAACCGACGACAATCGTATACTCGTTGCCTTTGCAAGTGTCGATGCTATTGAAGGCTCGGGTGAGCTTTTCCGGTTTACATTTACCATGAAAGATGCGGGCTTTAATCCCGAAGGTCTGATTGTATCAGATGTTTTGCTTGGAAATCTGGATATTGAGCAAGACGTAACGCCCTCCATCCCTCATGAAATTGCAATTTTGTCCGGCCAACCGGTTGATGCCGTTTTTCTGAATATCCCGGAAACGGAAGGCACACGAAACCAGAATATTTCCATTCCTGTTGAAACAAATGACCTTGGTCCCCTGAATATCGCCTCTTTTGAGCTGGATATCGCATACAACGAAAATATCGTACAATTCACGGGTGTTGATAACACGGGAACAGTGACAGAAGACGGAGTCCTTGAATTCGCAACTCCGGAACCCGGTTTGCTTAAAATCAGCGTTGCCTTTTCAGAACCACCCGAAAATGGAAATGTACTGGTGAATTTGAATGCGACCTTGCTGGCTCAGGCAGAAAATTCTCCCCTCGCTTTTGCAAGTACCTTGTTTCAAAATATTAACGGCGACCCGGTCAATGTCACCACCTCTGACGGAACCCTGAATGTCTCTGCCAATGTCCCGCCTGAATTTGAGACTGTTCTTGAGGATACGTCTGTCTCGGAAGAAGAAGCTTTTTTTTTCCAATACGAAGCAGTGGATTTGAACAACGATGAGCTTTCTTTTACCCTCTTGGATGGACCTGACGGCGCTACAGTAGACCCCGCTACCGGAATATTTCAATATGAGCCGGAATTTGGTGATGCCGGTATCTACACCGTTCAGGTTGGTGTTACAGACGGCATCATTGATCAACCGGTCACTACATCGGCCGTCCTTACGGTATTGGCCGTGAACCGGGCACCGGAATTCGTCGATGTACTCCCCGATACCTCCACTGAAGAGGGCCGGTTACTTGAATTTACCTATACTGCCTTCGACCCGGATGTGGAACTGGGCCGCGATGAACTTGCCTTCAGTCTTGACGATGCACCAGATGGTGCAACTATTGACGTTGAAACTGGTGAATTTCGATGGACTCCGGAGCCTCACCATACCGGAGAGCATATGATCCGGGCAGTGGTGACAGATACGTTCGGTGCCTCTGATACAACTACGGCAGTGGTGTCGGTGGATGCATTTGCCATGGCGCAAATAATCCACAATGCCGCCGACCCCGCGGCCGCCTCGGTTGACATTTACGTCAACGGCCAACTGTTTGTTAGTGAGCTTGCGTTCCGCGAAGCCACGCCGTTTGTCGATGTTCCGGCCAACACCGCTCTGGACCTCGCCATCTATCCGGCCGGATCCGATGCCGGTGACACCGATCCGGTATTCAGCATGGAAGGTGTGGAGTTTGCCTTTGGCGGTACCTATACCGTGATTGCCAACGGAGTTTTGGGTGAAGGCTTTGCAGCCAACCCTGATGGCGTGGGAACCGACTTCAACTTGTTTATTGTTGAAGAGCCTGCCACAGAGGCACCCACTGGAGAAGTAAGCTTCTTCATCTGGCACGGCGTGCCCGATGCCCCGGCAGTTGACGTGTGGGTAGCCGAAGGCCCGTTGCTGGCCGATGGAGCTGCTTACACCGAATTCACAGATGTCATTACCGTTGATGCGGACGAATACACCCTTTATCTGGGTGTTGAAGGATCAGCAGCGACCGGAGAAGCATTGTTCAAATTTGTTGCTGATCTGTCAGGTGCCGGCGGATTGGGAGCAGCCGTATTGGCTTCTGGATTCCTGTCACCTGAAAACAATGAGAACGGTTCAGTAATGGGACTTCTTGTGGCACTGCCTGACGGTACCACCCTGCTGTTGGATGCTCTTGAGCCCACAAGTACCGAACAATTGACTGAATTACCGAACGAATTCAAACTTGAGCAAAACTACCCGAACCCGTTCAACCCGTCAACCAATATTGTGTTCAGCGTGCCGCAACAAGTACATGTGAGCATTGATGTTTATGCCATCAATGGACAAAAAATCATGTCCCTTGTCAACGAAATACGCCAGCCGGGCCAGTATGAAGTGACTATGGATGGATCCCAACTGTCGAGTGGAATCTATTTGTACAGAATGACGGCCGGGGAATTCTCACAGACAAGAAAGTTGATGCTCGTGAAATAGTATCGATCGATAGCGCGGATATGATCATGACAAGGGGCAGCTTGCTTTTGCAAGCTGTCCCTTGCTGTAATATTGTCACGTCATGTGCCTCGTTTCCTTTAGTAGTACCCTGCATTATTAAATTGATTCTCACTGCAGACCCATGCTGTCCGGTTGGCCTCGATTGACAGTAAACCGGGGCTTGTGATTCCATTGCCCTATGGGAATAAAAAAAACCGGAATTTCTGGCCTTCAGACTGGACGCTCCGACATAAATCATTAACGCAGAATCATTACCTTGTTGTTGACCACAAATCTGCTAAAAAGTCTGTCTTCATGAGATTACCGTCAACAACCTTCGTCTTTTTGCTGCTTTTCATGTTCGCCGGTCTGACGGCTTCTAACAGTTATAGCCGGATTGATGGCTCCCTGGTAACGCATCAGTCAGATCCAGCCCAACGGAATGCTTTGCAACCGAACCCGTCACATCCTTTTTCCTACCGGATGGATTTGCCGGTTTCCCATGATGGCCCGGAACCAGCGGATACGTACGCTGTTCCAGATCATGTCCCGCAAGAGATCCTGACAGCTGTCCCCGAATGGGCTCAAGAGGCCGTCTGGTACCAGATTTTTGTCGAACGGTTCCGCGACGGCGATCCCGGCAACCAGCCGACCATGGAAACCATCGAAGGTTCCTGGCCGCACAACAAGCCGGAGAGCTGGGAACCCACGCCGTGGGGACACGACTGGTACCGCATGGAACCCTGGGCCGTCGAGAGCGGCAAGGAGTTCTACCGGACCGTCCAGATGCGCCGCTACGGCGGCGATCTGCAGGGCGTGCTCGACAAACTCGACTACCTGGCCGACCTCGGCATCACCGCCATCTATTTCAATCCGCTCAACGACGCCCCGTCACTCCACAAGTACGACGCCCGCAACTACCGCCACATCGACGTGAACTTCGGACCCGATCCGGAGGGCGACATGGAACTCATGTCCCGGGAGGATCCGGCCGACCCCGACACATGGGTCTGGACCTCGGCCGAAAAACTCTTCCTCCAGGTCATCGAGCAGGCACGCAAACTGGGCATCCGGGTGATCATGGACTACTCCTGGAACCACACCGGCATCACATTCTGGGCCTGGCAGCACATCCTGGAACACCAGGAGGCTTCGCCGTATGCCGACTGGTACCAGATCGACCGTTTCAACGATCCCGCCACCGATGAAAACGAGTTTTCCTACCCCGGCTGGGCGGGCGTGCCGGAGCTGCCTCAATTCCGCCGCTACGACTCCGTGGAAGAGTTCGAGCACGGCGACCTCATCCCGGGCGATTTCCACCCCGACCTGAAACGGCACATCTTCGCAGTGACGCGCCGCTGGCTGGCCCCCGACGGGGACGTGAGCCGGGGGGTGGATGGATTCCGGTTGGATGTGGCCGAGCTCATCCCGGTCGATTTCTGGCGGGATTACCGCAAATTCGTGCGCAGCATCAACCCCGAGGCCTTCCTGATCGGCGAGCTCTGGTGGGCCGACTGGCCGCAGACCCTGATGGACCCCACCGAATGGCTGCAGGGCGACATCTTTGACGCGGTGATGAACTACCGGTGGTACCGCCCCACGCGTCAATGGCTGAGCGGGGCCGAGCCGGAACTGCGCGCGCCCACGGAGTACGTCCACCATCTCGATTCCATCGCCCGCGGCCTGCGTCCGGAGGTGCTGCGTGCGCAGATGAACCTCACCGCCAGCCACGACAC
>SKYY01000211.1 GCA_007127665.1 Balneolales bacterium
ACCCTTTGCCGGGACTGTGACGGTTTGACCGCGATTTGTCGAGTCGCATCCGCGACCATTCATACGCCTCGCTGAGAGAACGAGCCGTTTTATGCTTGAAGGGCCTTTTCCGCCTGGCCAATGACTTGGCCATCCATACGACTGATGAGAGATATGCTTTCATTATCGGCGATGAAACAACCGCAGCAGTACCCGCGAGCTGGTGAATATCCGCCTCCATAAGCCATGATATAAGGCGATTTCGGGCGCTTTGGGGCAGGTGGCGGATCTCTCTGAGATCCATGACGAAACAAAAGTCTTCATCACGGGATTGATACTCCTCAAGCCGGTTTATCAGGTCCGAGATGTCCTTAAGCGACTCGCCTCCTGAAAGCGTGATGATCACTATCGGCCATCGGTTTTCATCTATATAAATTTTTGCCATATAGTGTTTTTTAGCAGTCCTCTTCTAAATTTCACTGATATTCCTGCAGCTTTTGATTCTGCAACACGTAATTATTTCAAACAGTATACAAGGGTGCTTTCAATAACATTACTAACCGAAACCCCTGGACATGGATTGGTTCTGGCTTATTAGAAAACCTGATTGTTTTCAGATATTTCCCCGATTAGTTCAACTTATTGTAAAGTATATTAATTGCTTGTAGTTAAGATACACTTTTTTGGATTACCAATGAAACAGGCGCGCCTTTTTCCACCCCAAGCATTTGCTCCGCATTCCCCTTGTTAATGGCGATTTCAAGCATCCCCGAACTTCCGATCAGCGCAACCGCTTCCCCGTCAGGAACTTCAGAAAAAGAAACGGATATCTCTTTGAGTATGGTGTTTCCGACATAGATCTTGAATGCGGAGTACTGCTCGTATTTACGGATAAAAGATTCGGGAATATTTGTGATGAGGTTCCCGTATCTATCGATATGCATCACCCAGCCCTGGACCCCCTCCTCATCGGCAATGGGTTTGGCCCAACGATATGTCGTCAGTTCTTTGAGCTCCCTGCCAAACTGCTCCGGAGCCTCACCTCTGCTGAGCCAGGCCGCAACGGGCGCAAAGATATCACGTCCGTGAAACGTCGGCGAAACAACATCCCGCCAAAAGCGCTGGATAGTCAGCTCAAACACCCGGTGCTCCTGGCTCTCAACCACCAAAGAGAATAACCCGTTGTTCGGACCAACAAACAGCTGATTCCGGACCTGGACCAACACGGGCCGCCGGTTGCTCCCCACCCCGGGATCTATAACCGCCAGATGGATCGTCCCGGGCGGATACAGAAACGCCGTATTCTTCAGCACCCATGCCCCTGCCATAATATCCTGCGGCGGCAGGTCATGAGAGATATCAACCAACCGCACATCGGGTGAAATCCCCAGAATCACTGCCTTCATCGCGCTTACATAGTAATCCTGACTCCCGAAGTCGCTCGTCAGTGTTATGATACCGGACGGAGAAGGCATGATGTCATCAGCTGTACGTGTTCAACATAACGGGCATCACCAGCATGAGCATATCTTCCTCGTCATCCTGTACGGAGGGACGCACGATACCTGCCCGGTTGGGAGTGGAAAACTCGAATACCACCTCGGGATCGTCAATATTGTTGAGGACATCCATCAGATAACGGGCATTGAATCCAATTTCCATGGGCTCATCGGAAAACTCGGAAGCAATGCTCTCCTTGGCTTCACTGCTCATATCCAGATCTTCGGCCGAAATCACAATTTCGTCAGGTTTGAGTTCGAGTCGTATCTGTCGCGTCGTGGAACTGGAAAAAACCGATACCCTCTTTACGGTTGCAAGCATCTGATCCCGATTGACCTTGAGTGTCTTGTCATTCTCTCGTGGAATCACCGACTCGTAACGAGGATACTGTTCATTGATCAGCCGTGTGATAACCTGCGTGTTGCCGGACTGGAAACTGACATGGTCCAGCGTAACAACCATCTCGCACTGCGCATCATCCAGCGTCTTGGAAACAAGCGTGAGCGCTTTTTCCGGCACAATAAAGGATATGGGGCTGGACGAGGAGATGTCCTTGCGGACCAGGCGCACCAGGCGATGACCATCCGTGGCCACCACGCGGCTTTCCTCCTCGCCAATATCAAAAAAGACTCCCATCATGGCCGGACGCAAATCGTCACTCGAAACAGCAAAACTGGTCTTTTTGATGGCGTTCTTAAGACTCTCCGTATCTGTTTTGACCTGTTTTCCATCCGCAAGCAACGGCATGTCCGGGAAGTCTTCGGCCTTCTCCCCCGCCAATTTGTAAGTCCCCTTATCCGTACGGAACCGGACCTGGGCACGTTCATCCACCTCAAATGTGACCGGAATGTCCGGAAGCTGCCTCAATGTTTCCAGGAGCCGGCGGGCCGGAACAGCAACCGCACCCTGGTTCTCTACATCGGCCCCCACATATTCAATGATACTCACCTCCAGATCCGAAGCACTTAATTTGATCCGGCTGTCTTCCGTTTCAAATAATACGGTCTCAAGGATCGGAAGGGTCGCCTTGCTGGGAACGGCGCCGGTAACCGCCGATAAACTTTTTACCAGTTCACCGCTTGTGACATTGAATTTCATAGAATTACCTGATGATTGGGAATGGTTTGTTTCAAACTTTTTATGCAAGAGATAAAGTACAAAAATATGGATTCTATTCTAAACAATAGTCGCACCTCCGAACCGGTCCGTTTATCCGATTTATACGCCCGGTGCTGATTCATTGCTCCCCTTTTTTTATCTTGACCAGACTAACCAACATTTGATCCGCGTTATCATTGGGTCAGTTACCCTGCATAAGAGCGCTATTGCAATTCCATGGTGATCCGAGTTTTTTACACATTCCTGACTCTCGCTGTCCTGCTTGTTTCCACATCAGACGGACAGGCGTTCGAAGAAGCCAAGTACGGTGGCGATTTTCTCTCCGTAGGAGGCGGCGCCAGACCGCTTGGCATGGGCAGCGCGTACACCGCCGTGACCAGCGACGTACTGTCCGGCTACTGGAATCCGGCCGGACTCTCAGGGATACCCAACTGGCAGTTCGCCTACATGCATTCCGAACGGTTTGCCGGTGTGGTTGGATATGACTACGGAGCTGTCGCAATGCCCATCGAAGGATCCGGCGGCGTACTGGCACTCAGCTTCATCCGTCAGGGGGTGGATGGCATCAAAAACACACTCCATGCCTGGGATCCTGAACAAAACCGGCCGAAATCCGACCCGACCAGCTATATGCGTGAATTCAGCGCATCCGATATGGCCCTCTACCTCTCCTATGCCAACGCCCTTACCGGAAACTGGCACTGGGGCGTATCGGCCAAAGTAATCCATTCACGGCTCGGACCCTTTGCCAATGCCTGGGGCTACAGCCTGGATGCCGGCCTGCAGCACCGCGGCGAACGGTATCATTTCGGAATCAACCTGGTCGATTTCACCACACTCATGAAATTCTGGTCCGTCGACCAGAACGAACTGGCCGCGCTTCAGGATTTCATCAACCCCGAAACGGGCAAACCCGAAACCCTTCCGGAAGGCACCAACGAGTATGTCAAACCCTCCCTGCGCATCGGGGCCGGACGATTTTTCGACTTCGGCGACTTCAGCCTGCTCGCCGCCTTTGACACTCACATGCGTTTCGAAGGCCGGCGCACCTACTATCTGAATGCGGGCGACATCAGCTTTGAGCCTAATATCGGCGCCGAACTGGGCTACAAGGACCTTGTGTTCATCCGCGCCGGTGTAACCGACCTGCACCTTGACGACCGGAACAACGTTTTCGTCTCCCCCACACTCGGAACCGGACTTAAAATAGGCGCTTTCATGGTGGATTACGGCTTCAGCAGCTTCGCCGGTATCGCCTCCGACCTTGGCTTCACCCACCGGATTTCCCTTCAGCTGACACTGTGAAAACAGCACCGCCCACAAACGAGGTCCAAACTCCGCCAACCGTCATAATTACGGGTCCCACCGCCACCGGAAAAACCGATCTCTCACTGAGCCTGGCCCGTCACTTTCACGCACCCGTAATCTCTGCGGACGCCCGACAATGCTACAGGTACATGGATATCGGTACCGGCAAAGCCCCTAAAAAGATCCGTGACGAAATCCCCCACTATCACATAGATTCGCTCTATCCCGACGAAACATTCACGGCCGCCGAGTTCGCAGACCGCTGCCGCGAATGGAGCCGTTCCATCCACGATCAGGGCAAACCCGTAATCATCGCCGGTGGAAGCACGCTCTATATCGAATCGCTCATCCGTCCGCTCGATCCACTCCCCCCCCGGAACGAGGCCAACATCCGTGAACTGGAGCAGATTGCGGAACATCAGGGAATCCATACCATCCGGAAGAAACTGGAGGATGTGGACCCTGACTACCTCAAACGAATAGACGGCCCCAATCCGCACCGTATGTACCGGGCACTGGATGTCTGGATGCAGACCGGAAAACCTTTCAGCAGCTTTCACCGGAACCGCCCGCTCCGTCCCCCTGATAACACGCTGCTCATATGCCTGAACCGCGACCGGCAAGAGCTTCATGACCGCATCAGCAACCGCGTAGACGGCATGCTCGCAGAGGGACTTGTGGATGAGGTCCGCAACATCCTGGATATGGGATATCAACCGGAACTTCAGTCACTTCGCACAGTTGGGTACCGCGAAGTCATCACCCATCTGCACAGCGGTCTTTCTGAAAATGAAATGATCGCACATATAAAAACCAATACCAGGAGATACGCACGGCGACAGCTCACATGGTTCCGCCGCTGGGAAGGAGTCAACTGGATCGATCAAAGCGGAAAATCCGAAAAAAAGCTTGCCTCTATACTGTGCAACATGGCAGAACAACTGGCAGCTAAAACCTGAATGCTGTACCTTTGTTAAATTCAGACAAACCTGCGCAATCCATACAAATACTTAAGCCAAACAAATCCACCCAGTCAATCCAACCCATCCAGTCATTCCAACTCATCCAGTCATTCAACCTATCCAGTCATCCAACCTATCCAGTCATTCAACCCATCCAGTCATCCAACTCATCCAGTCATCCAACCCATCCAGTCATTCAACCACTTCAATTCACCCAACCACCTCAACCCATTCGACATGCAGGTAGATATCATCATCACTCTTCGGGAATCCATTCTGGATCCAAAGGGAAAAGCATCTCATCACGCACTTGAAAACCTCGGCTTCAAGGAAATTTCGGCAGTCCGCATCGGAAAGTTCATCCAGCTCGAAGTGGATACCGATGACCCCGCCAAAGCGCGCGAACTTGCTGCCGCTGCTTCCGAAAAACTCCTGGCTAACACGGTCATGGAGAACTACGAAATCCGCATCCCCGATGCCAGCTCAAAATGAATCCACCCGAAGCCCCGCAACCCCATAAACCGACCCTTTTCCAACCATCATGAAATGCCCATGACCGGCCATAATCCCGGACACACAGGAGCATGATTAAAACGTCCTGGGCATTCTATGTGACCTTAGAAATCAAAAATTATAAACACATGAACCGAAGGTCGCGAAGCGCTATGTCCATGACCGTTGCCCGGTCACACAGGAGCATGATTAAAAGTGTCATGGACATTCTATGTGACCTAATAAATCTTAGAATTTAAACACATGAAACATTCATGGCCGATACTTCGGACACACAGAAGCATGATTATTTCCATGAATGCTCCATCTGACCGCTTGAATCCAAAAAATATAAACAGATGAAATTCGGAGTAATAGTATTTCCCGGATCCAATTGTGATCACGACGCATACCATGCCCTGAAGCATGAGCACGGCATTGACACCACCTTTATCTGGCACAAGGATACGGACCTCGGGAACGTGGACGGCATCATCATTCCCGGTGGTTTTTCGTATGGCGACTACCTGCGAAGCGGGGCTATTGCCCGGTTCTCACCCGTAATGAATGAGGTAGCCGGTTTTGCCGGAAAGGGCGGACCGGTGCTCGGCATTTGCAACGGCTTTCAAATCCTGCTGGAAGCGAATCTGCTCCCGGGCACCATGATGCACAATGAACAGCTGAGGTTTACCTGCAAGTTTGTCCATCTGCTATGCCAGAACCGCAATACCCCTTTTACATCCAGCATACCTGAAGACCGGATATTATCCATCCCTGTGGCGCACGGAGAAGGGAACTATTATGCCGACGAAGACCTTCTCAGGAGGCTGGAAGACGGAAATCAGATCGTTTTCAGATATTGCACCAATGAGGGCAATCTCACGCCTGAAGCGAATCCGAACGGATCAACGGCTAATATTGCCGGCATATGCAGCGGAAAGGGTAATGTGGTAGGCATGATGC
>SKYY01000060.1 GCA_007127665.1 Balneolales bacterium
CGACGCTCAATCAGGCAGTGCATTCGGACGGTTCCCTTGCCCTTACCGGAAGCTCCCGAATCTACGGGGATGTTTCCACAAACAGTACCATCGCCGGTGATGTGTCGTTTGGCTGGAGTACCAATATTCACGGTAATCTGGCCGTCGGGCCCGGCGGTGATCCGGAAGTAGTGGCTCCAAAAGCAAGTCAATGGGCACCGGAGCACGTGACCGGTAACAAGAGTGCTTTGCCGGCGGAACTTGTCTTTGATATGCCGGACTTTCCGGACATGCCTCCGAGCACGCCCACGGGACAGTCCATGAGAGTTACCACCTGGCATGAAGATCAGGCACAGAACAGCTTTCATCACACGGAATTCGACGGCATGCTTGTGGAGGAACTTGCCATCCAGGGCAACAGGACCATGACCATTGATGTCGGCAGCCAGGATCGGGTTCTTCACGTGAGGAATATCAACATTGGTCAGGGGAATCTCCATATTGTAGGGGATGGAAATCTCACGATTTATGTTGAGGATAGTTTTAGCCTGGGCGGGGGAAGCCATTTTAACTACTCCGGGGAGCCGGAAAACCTCATGATTTACTATGGCGGCAACAGCCCGATCAATTTTGGAGGGAACGTGCGGTTGAACTCCAATATCTTTATTGAGAAGTCCGATATCGATATTGCGGGATCCAACCAGATTCGCGGAAACATCATTTCAGGCGGAGATAACATAAATATCACGGGGAACGCCGGCAGTCACTCGCGCGTATTTTACGCACCCAATGCCGACATTACACTAAGCGGTTCCGGCCGGATTTACGGGGCTGTTGTGGCAAAGAGTTTCGAGGCATTAGGTAACACATATGTTGAATTTCAGCATGGCACGGATGTTGAAATGCCGGATATCGAATCCGGTGAGGGATCAGGCACCCCGTCCTATGCCATTGTCTACTGGAACTGACCAATATTTCTGTATGACGCCCGTCGGTGCACAATCATTGCCGACCAGGTGTCTGACAATATCCACGCAAGAAAAAAATAACAGATGTCTACAGCGCAAACATTTCTGGCCATCGGCGCCATTTTCCTTTTTTCGATCACCTCACTGAATGTGAACCGGATCAACGTGATGGCGGTCCATAATGGCATCAATAACCAGATTACCAGCGATGCGGTCAATTTCGGAAGAGATATGAGTGACATGGTACAATCGTATGCCTTCCAGTATGATAACCTGGTCGCCACATTTGGCGGATTGAATGACGTCACGTCTCCGTCACACAGAATGACCAGGACAACATCGCTGGGCCATACCTTCCACGCCGTTTTCGATGTATCCAATGAACATCAGCTGCGGCACGGTCAAGCCGGGCGAATGATTACCATCCGAGTCTTTCTGGAAGAGGAAAACGACTTTGTTGAAAAGGCGGAATACGTAACCTCCGTTGTACCAATGTGACCCGGTGCCAATTGAAAAATAACTATCCCGTAAATCTTTATTCATCACGCCATGCATCCTGATATCGTGTTACCATCCATCATAGTAGGACTGCTTATAACCATGGTCCTGGGATTCCAGATGCTCATTGTGGAATCTTCGGTCGACAACAGGTTGCAGGCGGAAATGCAGTCTAACTCTGCTCTGGCACTGGAGCTTATTCGCGAAGAAATAAGGGGTCTGGACCAAATCCTGAGTGAGCCGGACAATGCCCTGGTTTTCCGAACCTTCGCGGGGGATTCTGTATCGATTTCACGGTCAGGGAGAAACCTGGTAATAAGCAGGCACTTCGCCCATTCGCAGGTAACGGACAATGTGACACATCCGCTTAACCTGTCCGTACTTGAATTTTCGGTTCAACCGGACTCCATGCCATACGAGTTTGCGAACTTCATCAGGGTATTTCTGGAAACCTCGAGCAATCCCGATCAGCATGTTGCCTCGAGCAATAATAAAAGCAGTGCCAGGTCACGTTCCCAAACCGATTTCTTCCTGAGGCACAAGGCGGCGGTAAATTAAGAGGAACAAGCGTTGGCCTGACGTTAAACGGAAACTTCTTTTTGCGTACCTTGTCATTTTGAAGAATCCCGAACGTTATGAGCCGACTAACCGCATGGAAACAGCGCTGGCAGAAGTTTTCCGCTGACCCGCGCGCCAAAATGCTGCAGAAGCTGCTGCAACGGGCGATCCTGCTGGCCATCCTCGGTCTCATCATCTACCGGCTGACGGATATCGGCTGGGGGGAGGTGCTGCAGTCGCTGCCGGTCAGCCCGTGGTTCTACATCCTGTTCGGGGTGCTGTTCACCAGCCTGCCGATCGCCGAGATCTTCATCTACCGACGGCTCTGGACCTTCGATGCGTGGCAGGGGTTCCGCGCGTTCCTCACAAAATGGGTATACAACCACGAGGTGGTGGGCTATTCGGGCGAGTTCTATCTGTTCATCTGGGCGCGCAGGCGGGTGGGGCTGGGCGACCGGCAGATCTTCAAGCACATCCGCGACAACAGCATCATATCGTCGGTCACATCCAACCTGGTGGCCATCACGCTGCTGAGCGTGCTGCTGTACACCGGCCAGCTGGACCTGACCCATTTGCTCGATGATACCGCACCCATATACATCGGCGCGGGCATCCTGGTACTGGCGGTGGTGACGGCGCTGGTGGTGCAGTTCCGACACTATATCTTCGACATGCCGATGCGCACAGCCGCATCCATCTTCGGCATCTATCTGACGCGTTTTATGCTTCATCATGCCGGTATGGTACTCATGTGGATGGCGGCCATTCCCGGTATGCCGCTTCCGGTGTGGCTGACGTTTCTTGCGATGCTGATCGTTATCAACCGGATCCCGTTCATGCCAAGCAAGGACCTGGTTTTCCTGTGGGCCGGGCTGGAATACGCGCGCGGGCTGGACGTGACCATAGCCGCGGTCGCCGGCATGTTGCTGGTCTACAGCGCGCTGCACAAGGTGGTGAACCTGGCGCTGTTCCTGCTGCTGCAGTACGGGTTCCGCGATCCGGAAATTGAAGAGGCGAAATCAGCCCGTGGCAGCCATCCGTCCGGGTAGTTACAGGCAGATCGCGAAGAGGGTTTATAACGGAACAGATTGTTATCGGCAAAACTTCAGTTTCTCGCTTCTGCATCCGATAAAGGGGAAAGCAATGGTCAACCCGTGCGGGGTAACAGGCGGAGTATCGGCCAGGCCACCTCGCCGGCAAATAAAAATTGTATTCAAGATGATGGAAAAGACGAAAACATTGATAGTGGAAGACGATTTCACCAGCCGCATGCTGATGCAAGAACTATTGAAAAAATTTGGTACGACCCATGTAGCGGTAAACGGAAGGGAGGCTGTAGATGCAGTGAGCCACGCAATGGATCAAGGCGATCCCTACACCCTCATTTGTCTTGACATCATGATGCCGGAGATGGACGGCCAGGATGCACTCCGAAATATCCGCGCATTGGAAAAAAAACGGGGTATCACATCCTCCGACGGGGTGAAAATTGTCATGACAACCGCTCTGGATGATATGAAGAGTGTCAGTGCCGCCTATTTCGGTTTATGTGACGGTTATCTGACAAAACCCATAACCAAGCCGAAGCTGTTGGAAGAGTTGCGTAAACAAGGTGTAACTCTGTAAAGCCGAAGCTGTTGGAAGAATTTGTGCAAACAAGAGATTGCATCAGTAAAACCGAAGCTGTTGGAAGAGTTGCGTAAACAAGCTGTTAGTCAGTAAAACCGAAGCTGTTGGAAGAGTTGCGTAAACAAGCTGTTAGTCAGTAAAGAGTCGTCAAGCAATATAGCGCATCACCTTTTCCCGCGCTTCTTTAGAATCCGGATGTCGCAGCATGCCGCAAACGGTACTCCATTGCATATGCAAGGTACGGCACGTGAAGAAGGCATATAACGATAACCCGACTTCTGACGACAACCCGACTTCTGACGACCACCCGACTAATAAGCAAGGCATTTGAGCAAAAAAACTTCAGTTCTTCTTTTTTTTAATCCGATAAGTATTAAACCGGGGTCAATCCGGCTCATGAGGGGCTGCAGCGACAACCCCAAATTCAGCCTTGGCTGACCACATAGGTATACATCTTGCACCAGTAACAAGAGCAGAAGCTCCAGGAACCGCGACATTCCATCCCGGTTTCATCTGGATCTGCTCTGCGCGAGGCCTGTCACGAGCAGGTCTGACGCAGGAAATAATTAATGGAGGAGTTCCAATATGAGCAAAATCAAGGCGCTGGTCGTTGATGATTCCAAAATCATGCGCAGTGCGGTTAAACGAACACTGAACCAGCTAATGCTGGCCGATTTCGAATACGTGGAAGCCATTGACGGTGAAGATGCGCTGGAAAAATTTTCCGATGACATACAAATAGTTTTCCTCGACTGGAACATGCCGAGAATGACAGGGGTGGAATTTTCCAAAGCCGTACGGAAAAAAGGCAACACCGAACACATACCCATTATCATGATCACGGCAGAAAAATCGATGGGCAAGGTGGACACTGCGCTCAACGAGGGCGGCGCCAACGCTTATGTAACCAAGCCCTTTACAGCCGATCAGGTCTCTCAGGTTTTGAGCAGATATATTGACAAGAACGGCAACTTCCTGACAGAAAACGGCGATCAGGGCGAAAAGAAAAGCTTTTTTAAAGATATGTTAAACTTCAACAAACAATGAGCGAACTGTTACCCATAGACCTTGCCGATTTGAAAGAGATACCTCAGGAGATTATCACATCTGTAAGGGAGAGTGTGGAAGTCACTTTTGAATCTATTTCCGGAAGCCGTCCGGAGTTTCATGAAAACGGCGACGAGAACGCCCCCATGAACGGGATCATCGGCCATATTACCGTGTTCAACTCGCATCACACTCTCACTTTGATGGTGGCCATACCCCGAGAGACCGCCCTGAGCATATCCGAAGTTTTCTGCGGGATGGAGATTCCGTTTGAGAGCGACGATATGGGGGATCTGGTCGGGGAGTTATCCAATATTCTTGCCGGCGAAGTGGCGGCCAGTGTGGAGCAGGTCGGTTTTACGGGGCAGAGTTCCCTGCCTACGGTCACGCGTGGCAGCGATCTGAAGCTGTTCATGCCAAACAAACCCCCGACAGCGCGGCTCCGTTTTGAGGGCAGCGGCGGTGGTTTCTGGGTCAACCTGGCCCTGTACGAGTCCGTCAGCCGGAAATAGGTTCCGGTGCTCAGGCGACGGATTTGTTCCAGATCCAATCGAAAAAAAATGGTCAAAAACCAATCAAAACGAAAATGAGTCGTCCTGCAGATACTACCATACACTCACTTGAAGAGATCATGAGGGTTCTGGCCAACATGAGGCCGGGTGACCGTGATGATATTATGCAGGCCGGGTCTCATCTTGAAGAGGCCATTGAGTTTTTCAAGGGTAATTCAACGCTGGTCAATGATCTGATCAACCTGGCCTACAAGGCGCTGATCCATATGTATGAAAAGGATGAGTTCTTTTTCAGTATCCGCGCTGCCACACTGCAGGCGGTGAACACCATCCGCGAGTTTGCCGTAAATGAGGGTGATGTTGCCGTTGAGGTATTTGAAAAGGCGTACAGCGAACTGGAAAAGGCGCTGAAGGGGGGTGCCGAATCATTGATGGAGCAGGATGTAGGGGTGGAACAGGCAGATACAGCAGGTGCACCGGAACAGGAAGTGGAGGCAGGATCGCATCCGCAGGATGATACGGAAGTTGCACCGGAGCAGGAAGCGGAGGCAGGATCGCATCCGCAGGATGATACTGAAGCTGCACCGGAGCAGGAAGCGGAGGCAGGATCGCATCCGCAGGATGATACGGAAGTTGCGCCGGAACAGGAAACGGCATCGGTGGGGACGAGTGAGGTCAGTGGGGACGAGGACTCGCCTGAAGAGGTGTCTCTGCCGGTGATCACGCTGGACGACCTGGCATCGGTTATCATGCAGCTGACGGATGACAATATCAACAAATCCCGGCTGGCCCAGCTTGACACCATCGTAAATCATCTGGCACTGCATACGGCACCGAATATTGCAGCTATCATGCAGCAACTGTCGGAAAAACTGTCCGGCTATGAAGGTGCATCGCCCGATGACGCCAACGATCTTATTACTTTTCTATCCGGCAAGGTGGAAGAGGCCGTTGCATTGGAAATGGAAAGCGAAATTACGACGGCTCAGGACGGATCCGCCGCAAATCATACCCCTGATGCGGCGGATCTGCCTGCCCCCGATGCAGCCGCGAACCAGCC
>SKYY01000078.1 GCA_007127665.1 Balneolales bacterium
CCAGGATTGTTTTTGTAAATGAGTAAATATGATAACATAATTTGAAGGAGGCCTATAGATAAAAGTTACAGTTCTTTTCCGGAACACTTGCCAATCAGGCAATATCAATAAATTTCTCAGCGTTAAAGGTCAATATGATGTCGAAGAAATCACATAAACCCCTGCATCAGGTCGACGACCACGAACTGGTACTGCGTTATCGCAGAAATAATGACCAGGAGGCTTTCCGTCAGCTGCTGGACCGCCACCAGTCCAAGATATATTCCTATATCTACAGCATGGTGGGAAATGCCGAAACGGCGAACGATATCTTTCAGGAGACGTTCACCAAGGTCATTACCAAAATGGACGAGACCTATAACGAGCAGGGCAAGTGGATCGCATGGGTTATGCGTATCGCACACAATGCCACAATTGACTATTTGCGAAAAAAGAAGCGATTTGTGGATGTGAACGCACAGGATGACCCGGACTACGACTTCTATGACAGGCTTACCGATGATACGCTTGACGATGCCCAGGAGGTAATCGAAAAAGACGAAGCAAAGGACAGCCTTATGAAGCACATCTCAAAACTTCCCAAAGAACAACGGGAAGTGGTAATGCTGCGGCATTACTACGAGATGTCATTCAAGGAGATTGCCGAACTCACCAACGTGTCGATCAACACGGCACTTGGAAGAATGAGGTACGCTCTGATCAACCTGAGAAAAATGTTTGATAAGGAACATGGAAAAGAAACCAAACATGTCGAACGTAGATGAACTATGTGTCAAATACGTTTTTGACGAACTGGATCCTTCAGAAATAACGCTTGTTGAGCAGGCGATGATCCATGATCAAAACCTGCTCATTGAAGTTGAAAGCCTGAAAAGCACCTGGAAGAAAATCAGGAACTTGCCTGAACTGACACCGCCGCCAAATATTTCCGAGGCGATTATAGATCAGGCCAGAGATTATTCAAGTCAACAACAGTTTTTCGGCAGCAGCTGGAATAATCCCGGGTTGCTGGCCACTGCGGCTATTGTGCTTTTCAGTTTGCTGATATCGACGGCTTATCTTTTGCCGTCTGATGTTATCACCAGCGAATCAGAAGGCGATCAGACAATGACCGCAGCAGGTGCACAAGTTCCTGCTCCCTACCTTTCCGGAGATACCTATCAGGAGCTGTTCCGTGTTTGGAATGGCCAAAGCAACATGGTATTCGTCAGGGACGGAGGGTACGGAACCGAAGTTGCCCCGGTTGATTCACTGCCGAAGCAAGGTGTAATACCTGCCAATACGGAAACACCCCAAACCATACTTTCGCCCATATTTCGGGATTTTCATCTGACCGGTAACCGATATTAGAATTGCCTATTGCCTTTTCCGATACAGAAACACTTTTCAGTTACTTTTTCGCAACACCGGATACCTTCTTTTCTGAGATTCCTTCAGAATCGGAGTGCTACCTTTCCAATAATATTCTTACCTTTAGTGGTCTGTCAGCTGGCTTTGTACAGTTGATTCACTTATGCGCTATCCGGTTATAATTCAATATCTTATATGGGAAAAGTAATATCTGTAGCTAATCAGAAAGGCGGTGTTGGGAAAACGACTACAGCAATAAATCTTGCTGCAAGCCTTGCTGCCATAGAGCATACCACGCTTCTTATAGATATTGATCCGCAAAGCAATTCCACGAGCGGCACCGGATTTGAGTATAAGGTTATCGACCATTCCATATACCAGGTACTTGTGGAAGGGTATAGTGCCAGAGAGGCCGTTAAAAAGTCGGAACTTCCTTTTCTCGATATCATTCCTTCCCACATCAATCTGGTAGGTGCCGAAATTGAGATGGTAGACCGGCCGCAACGGGAAAAAATTCTCAGAAACGCCATCGAAGAAATACGAAATGACTATGATTTCATTATCATCGATTGTCCGCCTTCTCTCGGCCTGCTTACCATCAACTCCCTCACAGCTTCAGATTCCGTGCTCATCCCTGTACAGTGTGAGTATTTTGCACTGGAAGGACTCGGGCAGTTGCTGAATACCATCAAGATCGTCCGCCAGCACCTCAATACCGGATTGGATATTGAAGGGGTGGTATTGACCATGTATGACACCAGAACCCGTCTGTCAAACCAGGTTGCGGATGAAGTAAGGCGTTATTTTGATAACCGTGTTTTTGAAACAGTGATCTCGAGGAACGTGCGTCTGGCTGAAGCACCCAGCTTCGGTAAACCCGCACTACTTTATGACTCCGTGTCCATCGGTTCAAAAAACTATCTTGCCCTGGCCAGGGAAATTATCATAAGAAACAAGAAACTTTTCCGTAAAAGCTCCGTTTTCACTGAAACCAGCAAACAGGCATCAGAATAGCGCGATAGGGCCGTAAACGGTTAATATTGAAATCACTATGGCAAAAAAGGTATTAGGCAGAGGTCTTGGAGCTTTTTTCCCGGAATACGAAGAATCGGAAGAGGATTCCCGGTCAGAAACCGGAGGAAGCATCGAAAGGGAACGTGTATTGCAGCGGGTCAATATCATTAAGCAGCTTCCGGTACCGGATATCCGCCCCAATCCGTATCAGCCCCGTGAGGATTTTGACGAAATCAAGTTGCAGGAACTATCTGAATCCATCCGAATGCACGGACTCATCCAACCGGTGACCGTTCGTTCCATTGGGAGTGAACGGTATGAGCTCATCAGTGGTGAACGAAGACTCCGTGCCACTAAAATGGCAGGTATCAAGCACATCCCCGCTTATGTCAGGGAGGTGGATGACGACGAACTGATTGCTTTCGCACTCATCGAAAACGTACAGAGGGAGCAGCTTAATCCCATAGAGATCGCACTGGGATACAGAAGACTCATTGAAGAATGCAATTACACGCAGGACGAGGTTGCCAAAAAACTTGGCAAAAACAGGTCCACCATTACCAATATGCTGCGCCTTCTGAATCTGCGCCCATCCATCCAGCAGGCCCTGAAAACCAGTGCCATATCTACGGGACATGCCCGAAGCCTTATTTCGGTGGAGGATGCGAAAGTTCAGGACAGGCTGCTCAACAAGGCCATTCAGGAAGATTGGTCGGTTCGGCAGATCGAGGATGCCGTCAGAAAGCTTACCGAGCGGAAAAGCACCAGAAACAGGCTTCTAAGGGAAAAAGACCAGAAAGAATTGCATTTGATGGAAATTTCCAGCCGTTTGCGCAACAAATTCAGTACCCGTGTTCAGATAAAAAAGAAAAATAAAGGCGGAGAAATCCGTTTGGAATATTACTCGGATGATGACCTGGAACGAATCATATCACTGCTTGAATCGACTGGCGAATAGTGAAATCCGGGGTATAACCGCTTTCGCATTGATCGCGGTTATCATGCTGCTGATTGTCGCACTCAGTCCGGGAATGGTCACTGCCAACGGCGGAACAAGTGGTTTCACCAGCGGATTGAGTGCATCTGCGTCCCAAATGGCACAAACTGGTAATACCCACAATCTTCCTACTGATCCTGTGAGGCTTAGGTATATGCACTCTCTTCGATCATACCAAACCCTGTTCCCTTATCACTATCCCGGATTGCAGGAGCAGCCGTCAATTTTTCGGTACAGCATGTCTCTGCCGGATAATAACGAACAATCTCAAAGGGATACCGTCCCTTCACCATCTTCCGTAATGCGTAAGTCAATGATCCTTCCAGGCTGGGGCCAGGTTGTGAACCAACAGATTTGGAAAGTCCCGATCATTTACGGAATGCTTGCAGGCCTTGCTTACTACAGCATACAGATGGACCAGAGCTACCGGGATTACCGGGCTGCTTTTTATAACAGCCAAAACCCGGATGGAGATCAACGCTTCGGGCCCACGCCACCGCATATTGATCCGAACCAGAGTCCTGATGCCATGAGATACAACAGAAACGTTTATCGGAACAGAAGGGACCTGACCATCATCGGGGTGATTCTTGCTTACGGACTGAACATTGTGGATGCTTATGTGTTTGCACACATGAGGGACTTTGATGTCAGTGACGATCTCAGTGCCGGATTCCAACTTGGCCCGGCATTTTTTTCAGCCAGGGCATCCGAAAGCGCCATTTTTGGGTCGGTACCGGATTTCGGGCACAGCCCGTTTTCGGCAAGTAACAGTCTGGACGGGATGGTACTCACCCTGCAGATAGCTCTTCGATAAAAAACTGATAATTCATTAAAAGCAGATTTTCAAATGGAAAAAAAACGGAAGCAGATTCAAAGCAGATACGACGCACGGTTCGAACGAGATGTATGGGGTGTCTTCAAGGTCATGGGGGAGTTTGTGGATGGATACGAGAAAATGTCCCATGTAGGCCCCTGTGTCTCCTTTTTCGGGTCGGCCAGATTGAAGGAAGACCATCCCTACTATGAAATGGCCGTGGAAACTGCGAAAAAAATGGCGGAAACCGGTTTTGGTATCATAACGGGTGGAGGTCCGGGAATCATGGAAGCAGGAAACCGGGGTGCTGACAAAGGAGGTGGCACTTCTGTAGGACTCTGCATCTCACTTCCAAATGAGCCAACGGCAAATCAATATATCGGCCAGGATTTCAGGATCCATTTCAATTATTTCTTTGCGCGAAAGGTGATGTTTGTAAAATATGCGCAAGGTTTTGTTGTGCTTCCGGGAGGATTCGGGACGCTGGACGAGTTTTTTGAAGCCATGACCCTGATCCAGACAAAAAAAATACATCAGTTTCCGATTATCATGATGGGCAAAGATTACTGGGGCGGACTCATTGACTGGATAAAAGAAACGATGATTGCAGAGAAGACCATTGATCCGAAAGATCTTGAGCTTTTCCATGTAACAGACGACCCTGATGAGGCCACGTCTATCATTTACAATTTCTATGAGACCAACAAGCTAAGACCCAATTTCTGATCTTTTTTGATCTTAATATCGCACTGTACAGATTTTTACTGGCATTAAAAACATAAAATGTTAAATTAGGCAGCTCGCAGGTACGAAGTTTACGTTTTCTAACGTTTTTACAATCGATCACCCAAACAATAATGCAATTGAAAAATATGAACGTTGTAAAAAGCACATTTATGGTTATGACAGCCATCCTGGTCACCTTTTGCTTCAGCGACGGGATCCAGGCGCAATCACGGGAAGATGCCATAACCAAATTCAATGAAGGATTTGCCTTGTTCAACGAGCAGGGGGACTTTGTCGGCGCTATCGAGAAGTTCAAGGAAACCATTGTCATAGCCGATGAAGTAGGTGCAGAAGCCAATGATATTCGTGAACGTGCTGTCGGGCAAATCCCCAGGCTGGCATTCATGAATGCTGCGCAATATGTTAGGGAGCGAAATCTACAGGAGGCCGTAAATGCTTTCGAAGAAGCTATTCGGCTTGCAGAAACGTATGATGACGAACAGACCCTTCGCCGTGTGCGCGGGAACCTGCCTCCCCTGCATTTGAATATTGGCAACCAATACTTCAGAGATGAGCGTAATGAAGAAGCGCTTGAACAATACAGAAGAGCCATTGAACTGAATCCGTCGTATGTCAGCGCTTACTACCAAAAAGGTTTGGTATACCGGCGGCTGAACGATATTGACCAGGCTCTTGAAAATTTCGATGTATCCATTGACCTGGCAAGGGAAGCCGACGACCAGGAAAGCGTGGAAAGAAGCCAACGTGCCGCCAGGAACTATCTTGTCTTTCTTGCATCCGAGCAAATTGATGAAGAGTATTTCAGCCGGGCACTAGACTTGCTGAACCGGGCAGCCGGGTACGGCGAGAGTGCCAGTCTTCACTACAGGTTTGCTGAAGTCTACAACAACCAGAGAAGGTACAGTGATGCGCTTACAAGCGCACAACGGGCCCTTGAACTGGAGACCGGAGGCAGAGCAGACAGAGCAAGGATCTATTTCGAGCTCGGTCTGGCCCACAAAGGTCTTGAGAACACCCAGGCGGCCTGCGATGCTTTCCGTAATGCCATGGTCGGCGATTTCCGGTCACCTGCGGAACATGAAATTGAGCATGAACTGAACTGCAACTGATTGTATCTGAACTGCATCTGACTGCAACAGTCTCGGCAGATTTCAAGCCATACTGTTTACTTTGAAAGGACTTTGGTACAGGTATGTATGCTGAAGTCCTTTTTTTTTTGCACATCCGGCATGGTGAGCATCCGAAATAGTGAATATCCGCATGGCGAACATCCGAAATAGTGAATATCCGCATGG
>SKYY01000050.1 GCA_007127665.1 Balneolales bacterium
CCGAGCGCACTGCCGGCAAAGGCGATACTTCGGAAGATGAAAAATCCGATTCGTAACCACTTACTTACCAATTACCACATATTATGTACGTACCCATAGCAATCGGACTGATGCTGGCATTGGTGGTCATCGGAGTGGCGTCCATGATCGGATTCGGGATTAAAAATATCATCCAGGGCAAACAGGATGTGACAAAGATCCTTGTCTATCTGGTTCCCGCCGTGATATTTGGTATTTCCTATCTGATTTCCGGAGCTGTTACCGATGCGGCCATGCTAACCATGCTGATTACCATGGCGCTTCTTGCCGTCATGCTGATCATTACCGGTCTTCGCACTACATTTAAATTCTGATTTCAGATATGCAACTAAAAAAACGTTCTCGTGAAACAGCGGAAGTGCCTCAGGCGGGGATGGCTGATATCGCCTTCCTCCTCCTGATCTTCTTTCTCGTGGTCACGACTATCGACGTTGACACCGGTATCGGCATGCAGCTGCCGCCGCCACCGGATCCCGACCAGGAGCCGCCTCCCATCCGGGAACGGAACCTGATGAATATCCTCGTAAATGCCCGCGGGCAGATTCTTATCAACGAAGAACGTGCCAGCCTGCATGAAGTAAGGCAGCTTGTAGTTGATTTTGTTGATAATGCAAACCGTGCGCAGGATCCCAACCTCTCTGAAGATCCCCGTCAGGCTATCGTTTCGATAAAAACAGACAGGCAAACGCCCTATGAGATCTATATCGACATGCTTGACGAAGTGATCGGCGCTTACCGCCAGCTCAGGGATGAGGCATCCATGAGGGAGTTCGGAATTCCCTACCGGCAATACACGGCACGTGTGAGCCGGGAGGACAACGTCATCCGTGTAATGTATCCCCAAAACATCTCTCTGGCCGAGCCTGACCCGGGAACCTAAAAATATCCTGATATTGTTATGTCAAAATTTCAGAAAAAACAGGCCAATACCAAGCAGCAGGTCCCGACCGCTGCCATGCCGGACATCATCTTCATGTTGCTTATTTTCTTCATGGTGGTGACGGTATTGCGCGAAGTGGAACTGCAGGTCCGGGTTGACTTTACGCGCGCCGATCATATCGAAAAAATCGAGCAGAAGCGACTTGTCAGCTATATTTATATCGGACCTGAAATACTTGGTGGCGGACGATTCGGTGATACCCGCGTGCAGATAGATGATGCCCTTATCGACGACATCTTCGCCATCCGCCGGCTTATGTACGATAAACTGATGGAGGAACCGCGTCTTATCGTATCATTGCGGGTGGACCAGAAGTCGGAGATGGGAATCGTCAGTGATGTTCAGCAGGAACTCCGGGAAGCCGGAACCCTGCGCATTAACTACTCAACCCTGAGAGGCGACGCGGCACCCATGTAAAACAAAACTGTTGTTGTGCATGGATGTGATCCTTCTTTCCGGTTCGTAAATTTATACCAATGTTGTTACTCAAAAAGGCAATCCGGCCAGATTCGGGTTGCCTTTTTTTCTGAACTCTTATTCACACCATTACCCTTTCGTATTCATACCATTACCCATTCCTTCCCGGAAAACCATGTCGAAAGAAGAAACAGACAAAACCATAGCAAGTATCGGCCGTGCCGGCCTGATCCGGCATATTGCCGGAGTATCAGCTTACAGGTCAGAACACGTTGAGCACGGTATCGGAGATGATGCCGCAGTACTGCATACAAGTGAATCCAGGTACGGCCTGCTTTCCAGTGAAACCCTGGTTGAAGGGGTAGAGTTTGACCTCTCTTTCATGCCGTTTCACCAGATTGGAGCCAAAGTCGTTACTGCAGCCGTCAGTGATGTCTACGCGATGAATGGCCAGCCTCATGCCGTTCTTATCAACCTCGGGCTTCCCAACAGGATTACCCGGGACATGGTTGATGAACTGTACAAGGGCATTGTAATGGCCTGCTCCGATTACGGATGCCAGCTTTCCGGCGGGGATCTCACCGGCTCACATAATGCGCTCATCATCTCTGCTACCGCCTATGGTGACGTGGAAAAGGAAAAAATCGTCTACAACAGCGGAGCAAATATTGATGATGCCGTTTGTGTCACAGGAGATTTGGGCAGCGCACTTGCCGGCCTTAAAGTACTCCTTCGGGAGAAGCGGCATTGGGAAGAGTCGGAAGACCCGGTCATGCAGCCCGATCTTTCAGAATGGGACTACATCGTCAAACGACAGCTGGTACCCATTGCCCGGAAAGATATGGTGTCCCTGTTCCGTCAGAACAATATCCGGCCCACATCCATGATCGATGTAAGCCAGGGGTTGCTGCACGACCTGCAACGTGTCCTGACAAGCTCACAAAAAGGAGCCTATCTCTACCAGTCCGCACTCCCCATTGATCTGCAGACACGGAAAATCGCTGATGAAATGCAGGAAGACGTCGACAAATACGCCCTCTACGGGGGAGAGGATTTTGAACTGCTGTTCACCTTGCCCGAAAAAGAGGTTGGCAAGCTGGCAGCGTTGAGCCGCGAATTTTCCGTTATCGGAAAAATAACAGCGAAATCCGGCCAGGTGGAAATGCAGACAGCCGAAGGTGATGTGATCGTGTTTGGTGATGAATCCGGTTGATAAAGGAAATAATGCGTATCTTTAGATTTATGAAAAAGAAAAAAGACCCTTCTACAGATACGTACGAACCGAGGAAAAAAGAAGAGAGGAATCCGCGCTCCTTTATCTGGATTTACCTGATCCTTTTCCTGGTGCTCCTGGCCATACCGTACCTTTCTGTTTTTCCCGACGGCACAAAACAACTGACATACAGTGAGTTCCTGAATCACGTGCGCAATGGCCATGTGGAGAAAATCACCATCATCGACGGAAAAACCATTGAAGGTTTCTTCCTTGAGGATGCCGTAAAAGAAGGACATGTGACCTTTGAAGACCCCTCTTCAGGTCGACGCTGGTTTGACAGCGCAGAAGAGGAGGAGGCATTTAGCTATCCGTTCCGCCTGACCATGATCGAAGGCGACGATATTCGTCCACTCCTTGATGAACACAATGTAGCGTACGATGCCCGCATCAGCGGCAACTGGTTCAGCAATGTTTTCATCTGGTTTATCCCTCTGATGCTCATCATTGCATTCTGGATTTTCATATTCCGCCGAATGAACCCCGGGTCGCAACTGATGAACATTAGCAAGAACAAAGCCTCACTCTATGACCGCCAAAGCGAACACAAAATTACTTTCAAGGATGTTGCCGGGCTCGAAGAAGCCAAGGAAGAGGTAGAGGAGATCGTTGCTTTCCTGAAGGATCCAAAGAAATTCACGCGTCTTGGCGGGAATATCCCAAAGGGAGTGTTGCTGGTCGGGCCGCCGGGTACGGGAAAAACGATGCTTGGCAAGGCTACTGCCGGTGAAGCGGACGTGCCTTTTTTCAGCCTGAGCGGATCGGACTTTGTTGAGATGTTTGTTGGTGTCGGCGCCTCCCGTGTACGGGATCTGTTCAAGCAGGCCAAAGAAAAAGCGCCGTGTATTATTTTTATCGATGAAATTGACGCGATCGGACGAAGCAGGGGCAAAAACCAGGTTACGGGAGCCAACGATGAACGTGAAAACACCCTGAACCAGCTCCTCTCCGAAATGGATGGATTCAACACGGAAAAAGGTGTCATCATCATGGCCGCGACCAACCGTCCCGACGTGCTGGACTCCGCCCTCATGCGTCCGGGCCGATTCGACCGCCAGATCCTGATCGACAAACCCGATCTGAAAGGCAGGGTGGAAGTGCTCCAGGTCCACACCAAAAAGCTGAAGGTTTCCGACAACGTGAACCTGCAGCTGCTGGCCTCCCAGACCCCGGGATTTGCAGGTGCCGAACTGGCCAATATGTGCAATGAAGCGGCACTGCTCGCATCCCGAAGAAACAAGGAGACCGTCGAGATGATCGATTTCCAGGATGCCATCGAACGGGTCGTGGCCGGCCTTGAAAAGAAGAACAAAATCATCAGCCCAAATGAACGGGAGATCATTGCCTACCACGAAGCGGGACACGCTATTGTCGGGTGGTATCTGGAACATACCGATCCGGTTATGAAGGTCAGCATAGTCCCAAGAGGTTTTGCCGCCCTTGGATACACTCTCCAGACTCCGCTTGAAGATCGTTTCCTGATGACGACAGAAGAGCTGGATGACAAGATATGTGCTTTGCTTGGCGGTCGTGTGTCTGAGGATCTTGTTTTCGGGAAAATTTCTACCGGTGCAAGAAACGATCTGGAGCGCATATCCCGCCTGGCATATGCCATGGTGACCGAATACGGAATGAGCGAAGAACTTGGCTACATATCTTATCAGGATCCGTCCGAAGAGGGTGGTTTGCCATTTCAGAAAAAGTACTCGGAACATACGTCGGAACGGATCGATGCCGCTGTTCAGGCCATCATCAGAAGAAACAAGGAACGCACAAAAAAGCTGCTGACCGAGAAAAAGGATAAACTGGTGGCGCTCTCCAGGATGCTCCTGGAAAAGGAAATTCTCGGGTCTCATGACCTGATCGGACTACTGGGCGAGCGCCCTTACGGCAATTACCCTGTTCGCTTGTCCTCCGCCGGCACAAGCAATGAGGAGGTTGGTTCGTTACACAGGGCGGAAGATGAGGAAGTTGGTTCGTTACACAGGGCGGAAGATGAAGGAACAGGCGAAACAGAAGAAACAGACGAAAATAACCTGAGAAGCGCAGGCAGAACCGCTGTCTGATGTTTTTTGCGCCGTTTCTTTTCCCCAAGGAACCTTTTCTGCTTCCCTGAATGTTGACGTATTTCCGATAACACAAAACAACCCTCACATAAAGCCGTGATATACGTCACCCGTAAAGAACACTTTACTGCCGCCCACCGGCTCCACAACCCGGATAAAAGTGCGGAGTGGAACCAGGCCACATTCGGACCCTGCAACCATCCGAACTGGCACGGCCACAACTACGAAATTGAAGTGACCGTAGCGGGTGAACCGGATCCTGAGACAGGCTATGTTGTAGACCTCGGAAAACTGAAACAAGTCATGCGCGATCGCATACTTTCAAAATGCGACCACAAGAACCTGAATCTGGATGTGGATTTTCTGCAGGGGGTCATCCCTTCGGCGGAAAACCTGGCAAAATCCTTTTTTCATGAACTTCAGGATGATGTGGCGGCCATTTGCAAAAACGGAACACTGCATTCCGTCAAGCTGTTTGAAACAGCACGGAACATAGCAGAATACCGGGAAGACTAACTCATCCATTTCTATCACCACCAATGATTACCTCGACGCTCAAACGATTTTACGATCCCACTTTTACTGTTACGGATGCTTACAAAAGCACGCTGCCCGATTTGCAAAACGGACCGGCCTCTCTTATAGAAGGCGCCAATGTACCCATACAGCAAGTGGGTATTTCCAACTTCCGTCTGCCTTTGAAGTATGCGACCCGCAACGGTGAAATTCTCACGCTTGAAACTTCCGTGGACGGCTATGTGAGCCTTGATGCCGGAAAGAAAGGGATCAATATGAGCCGGATCATCCGCACATTTTATGAATTCAAGGATGAAACCATGTCACAGGAAGTGCTGGAGTATATCCTTCGGGCCTACCGCGACAATCTCAAAAGCAAGGATAGCTACCTGAGACTTAATGTCAACTTTCCAATGATACAGGAAAGCCTCCGGTCCGATCTCAGCGGATACCAGTACTATCCACTCTCTTTTGAGGGCCATATGGATGGAGACGGGCGCTTGCGCATGTTCATGCACATTGATTTTGAATACAGCAGCGCTTGCCCATGCTCTTTTGAGCTGGCCGAGCACGCCCGGGATACGCGCGATGTAGCTGCCATCTCACACAGTCAGCGCAGCATTACCAATGTAACCGTGGAATGCACCTCATTTCCTGAACCCGAGGCATTGATTGAACTGCTTCGGAATGCCCTGAAAACCGAAACTCAGGTCATGGTCAAGCGGGAAGACGAACAGGCCTTTGCCGAGATGAACGGGGCATATCAGAAGTTTGTGGAAGACGCGGCCCGCCTGATCTATGATCATCTGAACCGCGTACCCGAAGTAAGGGACTTCGTTGTCCGCTGCAACCACATGGAAAGCCTCCACAGCCATGATGCCATCAGCCGCATCTGCAAGGGAGTACCCGGCGGACTACGCTGATCAG
>SKYY01000008.1 GCA_007127665.1 Balneolales bacterium
GAGGAGGGTTGGAATTTGATCTGGAAGGAATCATTCTCTTTGCCGAACCCCGGCTGACCATTGGCGGGTTTGACCAGTACAGCATTACCATCGGCGGCAGGTTCATCTTCTGAGCTTCCAATGCTTGTAACGCCCTGTATGAAATACCGGCTTCATCTATATCAGATGTTCAATGTCGTTTGGCAGTGGGGCAGCGGCGGAAGGGAGACCTGACTGCCTTGCCATAGCCTTGTCACAGACGAAGGAAGAAGCAAAAACCAGTCCAAAAAAGAAAAGCCCTTCGAGTCTGTAATATTTTGACCTGCAAGGGCTTATACGGATGTGAATCGGGTGGGGCTCGAACCCACGACCCACGGCTTAAAAGGCCGTTGCTCTACCAGCTGAGCTACCGATTCGCCAATTTTCAAAGACTACAAATATAAGCATGCTCAGGCTCTATTTCAAGGACAAATCACGGCTTGTAAAGAAACCTGACTTTATGATACTTTGTGGTTAGTTTTACTGCGACAATATTGCTACCAGTGTAATTCATCCTAATCCAACTACCATGGCATCCATATTCACAAAAATAATCAACGGTGAGATACCGTGCTACAAGATCGCTGAAAACGAACGTTTTTTTTCCTTTCTGGATATCAATCCCGTCAGCAAGGGGCATACCCTTGTAATCCCGAAGAAAGAGGTCGACTATCTGTTTGATCTGGAGGATGCGGACCTTGCCGATCTCATGCTCTTTGCCAAAAGCGTGGCCCGTGCTATCGATACATCGCTGGCGCCTGAGCGGACCGGGGTGCTTGTGGATGGCCGGGAGGTCCCGCATGCGCATGTGCACCTGATCCCGATCCACACCCACAAACAGAAAACGGCGCTCGGTCAAAAAATTGAGGTGTCGAAAGAGGAGATGGCCCGGTTGGCGGAACAGATCGGCAATGCATGGGAGTCGCCGATATGAACATCCTGATACTGCACGGCCCGAACCTCAACATGCTGGGGCGGCGTGAAAAGGAGCACTACGGAAGCGGCGACCAGGAAGAGCTGCAGGGTTTGCTGGCGGACCGGTTCCCCGATGTCCGGTTCGAATTTTTCCAGAGCAATCATGAGGGTGAGCTGGTGGACCGCATCCACAAGGCCGTTGAACAGGAATATGACGGGGTGGTCGTGAATTTCGGGGGGTTGACCCATACGTCAGTCGTGCTGCGCGATGCGCTCAGCCTGCTTCCCCAGGAACGGATTGAGGTGCATCTGTCCAACATCCATGCGCGTGAATCATTCCGTCATACCTCCCTGACCGGCGGTGTCTGCCGTGGAATGATCAGCGGATTCGGGTTCTACGGCTACGTTATGGCTGTGGACGCGCTGTCTCAGAAACCATAACGGGGATCCTACGTGGGCAAGCTGCGCGAACTCTTCTCCGACACCCTGGTATATGGCGTCAGCAGTATCGCTGCCCGCTTCATAAACTATCTGCTGGTCCCCTTCTATACCAAGTTTTTTGATCCGGCGGCCTACGGGATCATCGGCCTGATCTTCGGGGGCATCGTCTTTTTGAACGTACTGTTCACATTCGGGATGGAGTCTTCCTACCTGCGTTATGCGGCAAATCGTGAGCGGTCCAACGACGTTTTCACATCCATCCAGGTAACGGTTTTTGGCGGGGCGTCGCTTCTGGTACTGGTTTCGTGGCTGTTCATGCCGGTGCTGGCACCGCTGCTTGGCCTTGACGCGTTTGTCTCGGTGCAGCCGGGTGATGTTGCCGGTCCGACCGCCGTCCTTGGAATGCACCCGTTCACCGGTGAGTCCCTGTTCTATCTGATGCTGGCCATTCTCTGGTTGGATGCGCTGACCGTGGTACCCTTTGCCGAGCTGAGGCTGGTGCGCAAGACCCTCACCTATGCCCTGATCCGGTTGGGCAATGTGATCGTTAATGTATCGCTGAATCTCTATCTGGTGATGGGTGCCGGCTGGGGAATCGAAGCGGTGCTGGTGAGCAACGCCATCGCTTCGTTCCTGACGGTTCTGGTACTCGGCTGGTTTACCTCGGATCTGTATCGGGGGGGCTGGAAACGCGAGCATTTCCGGCGTGCGCTGCTGTTCGGGATCCCGTACATTCCGGCCGGACTCAGTCACGCCGTCAACGAAGTGCTGAGCCGTTTTGCGGTCAACAACATGCCGCAGGAGTCCGTGGACCGGCTGTATGGCCCGCACTACACCGCTGACGACATTACCGGCATTTTCAATGCCTGCATCAAGCTGTCGGTCTTCATGCTGCTGGTGGTACAGATGTTCCGGATGGCCTGGCTGCCCTTCTTCATGCGCCAGTCCGGCAGCGACGATGCGCAAAAAACCTTTGCCGAGGTGTTCACGTGGTTTAATATCGGGGCTGCGGCTGTTTTTATTACGGTGGGGTTGTTCGTGGAGCAGATCGTCCAGATCCGCATTCCCCTGCTTGACGGTACCCTCATTGATGCACGCTACTGGATGGGGCTTTATATCGTCCCCTGGCTGCTGATGGCCTACTGGTTCCAGGGGTGGTTCCTGAATTTTATGGCAGGTGTGTTTATAAAGGAAAAAATGTGGTATGTTTCAGGTATAACCATGATCGGAGCATTGATCACTCTGGTGGGAAATTTTTTGTTGGTACCCGAATACGGGATGCAAGGTGCCGTTTGGGTCAAGTTGTTTTGCTTTCTGACCATGGCGGTGCTGATGTATCTGCTTACGCAGCATGTTTATCCGGTTCCGTATCGCATGCCCAAAAATGCAATGATCCTGCTGCTTTCCGGAGCGGTTGTTGCTGTGGGACACGGCTTCGGAACGGACTTTTTTGAACCTTTTTTTGCAAAGATGGTGTTATTCGTGTTAAGTTTGATTCTGTTGGCATTCATCGGAATGACTGAAGTACAAAAAAATAAGCCAACGGAAAGAAGATAACAGAGATTATTACTTTCTCTGGTCAAAAATCATTAGTTCTAATTTTTCACTACTATTTAAGCCATTTTTTTGGCAGTAATTTAAGCAAAGGAAACTATTATTATGGGCAAATACGGCATTTATGTTGACGCAGTGAGTGTAACCATGAACGGTGGATACGGTCTCCGTTATGATATACTCCGCAAGTTTGCAGGGCGTACCGGCGGCAGGGCTTCCCGGCTGAACGTCTATCTGGCTTATGATCGCAGCCGTGCGCGCGAAGACAGCACTTACCAGGCAAAAACCACACGATTCTGTGAAGTCCTGCGGGATTTTCAGTACAAGGTGATTGAGCGACCGGTAGACCGGCTCATCGATCCCGATACCGGCGAAGTGATTTCTCAGGGTGTGGTGGATGTGGATATGGCCGTGGACATCATGTCGCAGGCCGGCGAACTGGACCGGCTGGTGCTGCTCGCGCATAACGAAAAATTTGTCCGTCTGGTCAATGCCATGCAGGACAACGGATGCCGTGTGGAGCTTATCGGTTTCGACAATATGGATCCCGCTCTCAAACAGCAGGTTGATCTTTATGTCTCCGGATATGTGATTCCCGGCCTCCTCCCGGTGAAATCACCGTATGAATGGGGCGCTGTCGGTTCGCGGGTGCGTGGTGTGTGCTACGATTTCTCGCACAACGAGGGATACGGCTTCATGCGATACCTTGCAAAGATCAATGACAAGCTCTGGATCACCGACTCACGCTCGCCCGAATCCCCGTACTGCACGGTGTTCGCCCATGTTTCACAGTTTGAAGCCGATTTTGATACCAGCTACCTGCCCAGCAGGGAACTGATCTTCGAATTTGATCTGGTGGAAAACGAAAAAGGCCTTGTAGCACAGAATATCGTGCTGGTGTCTGCGCCTTGATGCGGCGTTCGGGTGACCGGACTTTTACGTAACGGACGTTATCTGCCGTTTTGGGGTGGTTGTCCCAAAAAGCCCTGCCGGTTTCCGACAGGGCTTTTTTCGATCTGTATCCCGTAATGTGTATCCCGTAATGCGGTGTTTATCTCCGCATTACGGCCAGGCTATGGCCGATCTGCTACGAAAGTCGCTGCAGATCTTCCAGTCCCTTGCGCACATGGTCGGCAGACTCGTTCAGCAGTGCTTTTTCCTGCTCATCAAGGTCAATTTCAATGATCTTTTTGACACCGTCCCTGCCAAGAAGAACAGGAACGCCTACATAGAGATCCTTGAGTCCGAATTCACCGTCAAGGTAAGCGGCGCAGGGGAATATCCGGTTCTGGTCCAGCGCAATCGCTTCGACCATCTGGGCTGCGGCAGTGCCCGGAGCGTACCAGGCAGAAGTGCCCATGAGTCCGACAAGCTCGCCGCCTCCGGTCTTGGTGCGCTCAATGATCGCATCCAGCTTGTCCTTGCTGATGAAATGGGTCACAGGAATACCGGAAATCGTGGTGTAGCGGGGAAGCGGAACCATGGAGTCGCCGTGTCCGCCAAGGATCAGCGCCTGAATATCTTTCGGCGACAGGTTCAGCTCTTCGGCAAGGAACGCACGGTAGCGGGCCGTATCCAGTATACCGGCCATGCCGACTACCCTGGAGGCAGGCAGCCCGCTGGTTTTCCAGGCGACATAGGTCATGAGATCAAGCGGATTGGAAACCACGACGATGATTGTATTCGGCGAGTGCTTGACCAGTTTTTCGGTCACATCCCTGACTATGCCCATGTTGGCGCTGAGCAGGTCATCGCGGCTCATTCCGGGCCTGCGTGGAAGTCCGGCCGTAATCACGCAAATATCCGAATTGGCAGTGTCCTCATAGGATACGGTACCCTTTACACGGGTATCAAAGTTGAGGATGGGCGCGGTCTGCCACTGGTCGAGGGCGCGGCCCCTGGAAGGATAAAACGATTTGTCGTCTTTTTTGATTTCAAGATCAACAGCAACAACCTCTTTTGCAAAGTCTCTTTGAGCAATGGTCATGGCAACGGTCGAACCCACGTTGCCTCCAGCTCCTACTACGGTTATTTTCATGTGTTTATGTTTTTAGGATTCATGTGGTCACATAGAATGCCCATGACGTTTTAATCATGCTCCTGTGTGTCCGGGCGCCAGCCCGGTCATGGACATTTCATCTGTTTAAATCAGTTATGATTCATATTGTCAGAATGAATTCACATGACAGGATGTAATCATCCTCCTGTGTGTCAGCCGGAGGCTGTCATGTTCATTTCATGATGGTATCAGTTTTTGTTTTGGGATTAGTGAAAGGGATCATATTCATTTTAGTTCGCGCACATCGGCACCCCACATAAGCTTGTTACGCAGGGTTTCAAAATAGCTGTGTTCTGACAGTCCAATCAGTTCAATGTAATTATCTGATTGCCGGATGTGTACTTCGGGTGACTTTCCGGGGAGTTCGTGATTGTTACCGTCTCCGGAAAAAAGGACCTCCTGGTCGATCGGTTCTACTTTTATGGTAAGGTTCTTATGGGAAGGGAGGACCAGCGGCCGCGTGGTCAGGGTGTGCGGACTGATCGGAGTAAGCACCATGACATTGGTCTGCGGCATCACAATGGGTCCGCCTGTGGACAGATTGTAAGCCGTGGAACCGGTAGGTGATGAGACGATGATGCCGTCAGCCCAGTACCGGTTGATAAGCGTACCGTCGTACTCGGCTGTAAGGGTGATCATGGAGACGGTTCCCTTCCTTGAAAAAACGAACTCGTTCAGGGCAAAATGTTTGTCACCGTTGCTGAACTCCGCCTCCAGAAAATTGCGCCGGTCCAGATTGAAGTTTCCACCTATCACTTCCGTGAGCGCCTGTTCCAGATTGAGCCGCTGGATATTGGCCAGGAACCCCAGCTTGCCGCTGTTGATGCACAGAAGCGGCCGTCGGGTTATGCGGGCGATGTGTGCCGTTCTCAGGATGGTTCCGTCGCCGCCGATGGCCACGGTGAATTCACCGCGTTCCATGGCCTGTTTTTCACTTTCGTAAAGATGGAGATTCGCATGCCCGGAAGCAGTTGGAACCGTATCGGTGATCCTTGTCGCAGCATGAACCTGCAACTGCAGCTTTTCCGCCAGGGAAAGAAACTCGCCGGCGGTCTGCGCAGCCATCGGATTGGCCGGATGTAATACAATTGCCAGGTGCATAAGAGGAACAAAAATATATTTTAAGACCTCTAAATTAGGCAAAGACAGTATCAAATAAAAGGAAAACCGGAGTTTCCGCGGACAGGGAA
>SKYY01000070.1 GCA_007127665.1 Balneolales bacterium
TCCATACTAACTGTTGCCGACAACAGCGGTGCCAAAAAGGTGATGTGTATTAAGGTACTTGGTGACTCCAAGCGACGATATGCCCGCGTTGGTGATCTGATTGTCTGCTCTGTCAAAACAGCCATTCCCGGCGGAACGGTTAAAAAGGGTGAAGTTGTCCGCGCTGTGCTCGTGAGAACGAAAAAAGAATTCCGTCGAAAAGACGGCAGCTATATCCGATTTGACGAGAACGCCGCAGTCATTATCAACAAAGATCAGGAGCCGGTCGGAACCAGGATTTTTGGTCCCATCGCCCGGGAGCTTCGTGAAAAGAATTTCATGCGTATCGCTTCTCTGGCCCCCGAAGTACTTTAACGAAACTGGATTATGCCACGTAAGAAAAACAAACAGAAAAAACTCCACGTAAAGAAGGGTGACAACGTAGAGGTCATATCAGGTAATGACCGGGGCAAGCGCGGTAAAGTGCTGCGAGTATTCCCTGACCGTGACCGGGTGCTTATTGAGGGCATCAACATGCGCACCAAGCACCAGAAACCTACCCAGGAAAATCCGCAGGGTGGAAGAATGAAACAGGAGATGCCTGTTCATATTTCAAATGTCCTTCCGGTTGATCCTGTCAGTGACCAGGCTACCAGAGTAGGCCGTTCCTGGGTTGCTGAAAGCGGGAAAGGCCGCTGGGTACGTGTCGCCAAAGTGAGCGGCGAAACGCTCGACAAATAGATTAGGAAAGTACCATTATGGCAGAAGCAAGATTATATACGGAATTCAAAAATAACATTGTCGGCAAGCTTAAGGATGACTTCAAGCTTGCCAACAGACTGGCTGTGCCGAAACTGACGAAAATCGTAGTTAATGTCGGCGTAGGTGAAGCGGTGGCTGATAAGAAGGTTCTGGATGATATTGCCGGAAACGTTGCCACCATTACAGGTCAGCGTCCGGTCATGACCCACGCCCGCAAATCGATCTCCAATTTCAAGCTGCGCGAGGGAATGCCAATCGGTTGCAAGGTCACCTTGCGCGGAAGGATCATGTACGAATTTCTGGATCGCCTGATCAATCTGGCGCTTCCGCGTACACGAGACTTCCAGGGAGTATCGGACAAGGGATTCGACGGTCGCGGCAATTACACGATGGGAATAAAAGAGCACTCCATTTTCCCGGAAATCGACACGGATAATCTGGACCGCATTCACGGCATGGATATCTCGTTTGTGACAACCGCGTCAAATGACGAGCAGGCCTATCAGCTTCTCAAGCATTTTGGCATGCCCTTTGTAAAACGTAATAACTAATTGGTGATATGGCTAAAAAATCCTGGATAGCACGGAACGCGAAGCGGAAAAGAACGGCCGAAAAATATGCTCTGAAAAGGAAAGAGCTTAAGGAAGCCGGCGATTACGAAGCTTTGCAAAAACTGCCGCGGGACGCCAGTCCGACCCGAATCCGCCAGCGTTGCTCGCTGACCGGCAGAAGCCGCGGATATGTCGGCAAGTTTGGCATCTCCCGCATCAAATTCAGAGAGCTGGCCTCCGTGGGTAAAATACCCGGAGTGAAGAAAGCCAGCTGGTAAACCCCACACTTTCTGTATACCTAATCATGACTGATCCTATTTCTGACTTTCTCACGCGAATTCGCAATGCCCAGCAGGCTGGCCATCGCCGTGTGGACATACCCGCATCCAAAATGAAGCGGGCCCTCACACAGATCCTGCTGGACAAAGGCTACATTCAGCGTTATCTGGATATCGATGATAATCAGCAGGGTTTGATACGTGTTTTTCTGAAATACGATCACTACGGACTGCCGGTTATCAAGAAGATGACCAGGATTTCACGTCCCGGCCTTCGAAAATACTGCGGTGCCGATGATATCCCCCGTGTACACAATGGGCTTGGAATAGCCATACTGACTACCTCCAGGGGGGTAATGACCGACAAGGAAGCCCGCAAACTTCGGCTTGGTGGCGAAATACTCTGTTACGTTTATTAAACCATTGTAACTATGTCTCGAATTGGTAATTTGCCAGTTGAACTGGCCAAAGGAGTTGAATTCTCTGTAGACCCTGCCAACAAGGTTACGGTCAAGGGAGCAAAAGGAACATTGTCTCTCCAGGTGGATCCCCGCCTCAAAGTGGAAAAGAAAGACAATGAGGTGGTCGTGGCCCGTGATTCTGAAGATAAGAAAATCAAATCGCTGCACGGACTCTACCGCGTTCTCATCTCCAATCTTGTCACCGGTGTATCCGAGGGTTTCAAAAAAGAGCTGGAAATTATAGGTGTTGGCTACCGCGCCAATCTGAATGGCAATATCCTTGAATTGACTCTCGGATACTCCCATCCGTTCTATTTCGTTCCGCCGGATGGCATAACGATTGAAGTCGATACAAAAACTTCCAAAAATCCCCGAATAGCCGTCTCCGGAATCGACAAGGAGCTTGTGGGGCAGGTCGCTGCCAAAATTCGGTCTTTACGTCCGCCGGAGCCTTACAAAGGCAAAGGGGTACGCTATCTCGGTGAATATGTACGCAAGAAAGCTGGTAAATCAGCCGGTTAATAACCAGGAGTCGAATAATGAGTAATATTGCAAAAACATCCCGCAGGTCAAAAATTCGGCGAAGAGTCCGTTCCAAGATTTCCGGAACGGCGGATAAGCCACGGCTTAGTATTTTCAAAAGCTCCAAGCATGTTTATGCCCAGCTGATTGATGATCAGGCGGGACAAACGCTTGCTGCGGCATCCACTGTGTCGAAGAACATGAAGGATCAGCTTGGTGACAAGCCCAAGAAGGAAATGGCCGAAGCGATCGGCGAATACATTGCCAAAGCAGCACAGGAAAAAGGCATATCCAAAGTTGTCTTTGACCGAAGCGGTTACAAGTACCACGGAATTGTAAAGAGTCTCGCTGAAGGAGCTCGTAAAGGAGGATTACAGTTTTAATCCATATCGACTATGCCAAAGATCAAAAGAAAACAATACAACATTAAGGCCAGTGAGCTGAATCTCGAAGAACGGCTTGTGCATATCAACCGGGTAGCAAAGGTTGTTAAAGGTGGCCGCAGGTTCAGTTTCAATGCGATTGTCGTTGTCGGAAACAAGGAAGGAATTGTCGGGCATGGCCTCGGCAAGGCCAACGAGGTTTCCGATGCGATTCAGAAAGGTATCGACAATGCCAAGAAAAATCTGATTCGCATCCCTCTGACAAAGAGCGGCACGGTATATCATCCCGTGATCGGGAAATGTGGTGCCGGCAAGGTGCTGCTGCGTCCGGCCGCTGAAGGTACGGGAGTAATTGCCGGATTTGCAGTCAGGGTGGTACTTGAAAGTGCCGGAGTCCAGAATATCCTGACCAAGTCCCTTGGATCACCCAATCCGCATAACGTGGTCAAGGCGACGTTCGATGCACTCAAGCAGCTTCAGGATCCGGTCGAGATCGCCCAAAGAAGGGGTGTTTCTCTGAAAAAGGTTTTTGAGGGATAACAGTTTTAAAACGAAGGTTGACATCCATGAAATTACACAATCTAGTATCACCGGGGCCAAACAGGAAAACGCGCAAGCGTGTCGGACGCGGAGAAGGATCCGGTTTGGGCAAACAGTCCGGCCGTGGTCATAAAGGCCAGAAATCCGGCAGCGGGTATTCGCAAAAACGCGGTTTCGAAGGTGGACAGATGCCATTGCAGCGTCGGATCCCGAAGTTCGGGTTCAAAAATCCGTTCCGGAAAGAATATGTAGCACTGAACCTGGACGCCCTCGAGGATTTCAAAAAGCGGGGCAAACTGGATGCAAAAATCACCATCGAGGATTTCATTGCTGCGGGTATCATTCGAAAAAATGAACTGATCAAGGTGCTCGGTCGTGGTGACGTGGAAACGGCATTCCAGGTTGAGGCTCACGGCTTCAGCAAAACCGCGATTGAAAAAATCGAGAAAGCGGGCGGTTCAGCAACTAAAATCTGAAACATCATTGATTTCTGAATCCGAATGAGTTTGATTCAAAACTTCCAGAACATTTTTAAAATTGAGGAGTTGCGCAAGCGAATTTTCTATGTGATAGGAATTCTGCTTGTCTACCGCCTTGGTACGTATATAACCATGCCGGGTGTAGATGCAACACAGCTCACGGCAACCACCGGTGCGGCAACAGACCTGCTGGGGTTGTTCGATCTTTTTGTGGGAGGTGCATTCGCACGGGCTGGAGTCTTTGCCCTTGGCATCATGCCCTATATCACCGCTGCGATTATTATCCAGCTCATGGGGGCGGTCGTTCCCTACTTCCAGAAGCTGCAGCGCGAAGGAGAAGAGGGTCGCCGAAAGATCAACCAGCTCACACGCTATGGTACTGTTCTGATTACCCTGGTGCAATCCATCGGGTTCTCGATCAACCTGATGAACACATCACCTGAGGCGATCGTTGTCACCAGTACGGCATTCATCGTTACAAGCATGATTGTCCTGACCGCAGGTACGATATTCGTGATGTGGCTCGGAGAACGGATAACCGAAAGAGGTATCGGAAACGGTATATCGCTGCTCATCATGATCGGGATCATTGCGGCCCTGCCTACAAGCCTGCTCAATGAGATCCAGACAAAGGACAATATCATTATTGTACTTTTTGAGCTGGGTGTGCTGATCCTGGTTGTTGCATCAGTGGTTCTTCTGACCCAGGGGCAGCGTCGGATCCCGGTACAGTATGCCAAGCGGGTTGTCGGCCGGAAAGTATATGGCGGTACCACACAGTATCTTCCATTGCGTGTAAATGCTGCCGGTGTAATGCCGATCATTTTTGCCCAGTCGATTATGTTTATTCCCAGTACCATCGGAACGTTTTTCCCCGGCAATGAAACGGTTCAGATGCTTACGGCATGGTCCAGTGATTTCACCGGTGTGGCCTACTCGATCATCTTTGCAATTATCGTGGTGTTCTTTACGTTCTTCTACACCGCCATTGTAATCAATCCGAAGCAGATGGCGGATACCATGAAGCAGCAGGGTGGATTTATACCCGGTGTGCGTCCCGGCAAACAGACTGTCGAGTTTATTGACAATATCTTGTCGCGCATTACACTCCCGGGCTCTATTTTCATAGCCATTGTGGCCATCTTGCCTGCTGTAGCTGCAAATTTCGGTGTCACCCCCGGTTTTGCCATGTTTTATGGCGGTACGAGTCTCCTGATTATTGTCAGTGTTTCACTGGATACCCTCCAGCAAATTGAAAGCCATCTGATGATGCGTCATTATGACGGGTTCATGAAAACCGGCCGTATCAGAGGAAGAAGAAGGTAAAGACGTGGTCTATCTGAAAAACGATAACGAGATTGAGAAAATGCGCGAGAGTGCACAGCTTGTGTCTCAAACACTTGCTGAAGTAGCCCGGAGTATCCGAGAGGGTATTACCACGGCTGAGCTCAACCAGATCGCAGAAGACTTTATAAAAAAACATAACGGGAAACCGGTGTTCAAGGGATACGGGCCAAGAAAAAATCCGTTTCCCGCTGCACTCTGTATTTCCGTTAACGAAGAAGTAGTACACGGGATCCCGGGTGACCGGGTCCTGCAAGCCGGAGATATTGTTTCTATTGACTGCGGTATCCACAAAAATGGTTTTATCGGTGATTCCGCGTATACCTTTGTGGTTGAAGAGTGCGATGAAGAGACTATGGCCCTCTTGAAAACAACAATAGAGTCACTCTATCTCGGCATAAGCAAAGCCAGGCACGGCAATACAACCGGTGATATCGGCTCGGCCATCCAGTCACATTGCGAGTCGGCCGGATACGGTGTCATTCGCGAGTTGGTTGGACACGGGGTTGGAAGAAACCTGCATGAGGATCCCGCTGTTCCAAATTATGGTTATGCCGGTAGAGGTAAAAGATTACGCAGTGGTACAACACTTGCGGTTGAACCCATGATTACCATGGGGGGTCGTGAAATCAAAACGCTGGATGACGGCTGGACGATCACCACGGCTGATGGGAAACGGTCAGCTCATTATGAGCACGACATTGTGGTGAAGGATGGTGAAGCTGATATTTTGAGCACTTTTGCCTATATTGAGGAGATAACCAAAATTCAAATCGACAATGTCGTAACCCATGGCTAAACAAGAGCCCATAAAGCAGGAAGGAACCATTGTGGAAGCA